>CAIKVR010000159.1 GCA_903830915.1 uncultured Bacteroidales bacterium | reverse complement strand
CCCCCCCCTTTTCAAGCAGAAGACGGCATACGAGATTTCGCGGAGTGACTGGAGTTCAGACGTGTGCTCTTCGATCTGAATTAATCTGTTGCTTCTAAGTTGCATTTACTTCTTAATTTTTAGCTAGCTACTGAAAGTAACATTTGCTGTCTTTCTTTAAAAGTAAATGATATAGTATTTTTTACAAGTGGGTTAGTATTAACGAAAGTAGTTCGTTTTTTTAGTTCAGCAATATCCCAAGTTAAGAGTAATTTCCCAAAACATTCATCTGCAAAAGAATGGGATATAAAATCCACGTCAGAGAAATCAAAGCAAACAAACTCTCCTTTTTTGAGGTTTTCTTCGATCTCCAATCTCAGCCTACTTCCTAAAGACCTAGTGCCAAGGCTTTTGTTTATATTTCCTAATAGAATATTCATATTTTAAATTGTTTGCAAAGATATATAATGTTTACCACAAATCGTCTAAATTATCATTAGATATTTCTTCTTTCTTCTCGTTTAATAAATCTATACGAGTTTCTACATCATTAAAAACATTTGAATAATCAATTTTGTTTAGGGTGTTTATTGTAATAAAAGTGTAAGTCCCTTCCCAATATGGAGATTCTTTTACTAATTCATCTGATTTAGTATCAAGCTGATAATTACCAGAATGAATAATTAATCTTCCATTATTCTTTTTAATTAACTCAGCTGTTGCCCATAATCCAAAACCCATTCCTTCACTATTCGTAATGCCTCTTTGAATGCTGTTTCTTATTGCTTCTTCTTCACTCAAATTTGCATATTTGGTATTGGGATGTGTTGTCAGTGATTTATGAATACCACCTTTTAATACCTTACATTTTTCGAGAGATAATCCGTTCAGGTTTCCGGCCGCTAACCAAATTAAATCAGGGAAAACAGCATTGGCTATTAATGTTGATTTTTCGCTTTCTACTATTGCAACCGGTTTATCCGAGTAAAGTTTCAGCAGGTGTTCTCCAAAGAAACATTGTTGGAGATTAAAGTACTCGGGCAATGTTCCGGATTTCTTGAGTTTGTTGTGCACCCAATCAATTGCTCCGCTTTCATGTTTTAGTCTTCGTCCTGTTTCTGGATTGTACTGCATTATTTTACCTGTACGGACTTTGCCGTCAATGTCAATTTGCCAAAAGATTACCTCTTTATTTTTGGTTGCACCCAGAGCGTAATGTTCTCCGATTGAATGAATTTGATCGTCTGTTAGGATTTCGCAAAGGAAGCGGACAAAATTGCTTTGGTAGGAGGCGGATTTTTGGACGAATGTGAAGGGGATAGTGCCAATTGGGCAGGGTTCTTCAATTGGTTTAGGTGTCCGAAGTACGGAAGAGGTCGGGGCTTGGGCCCGTATTTCTTACATTTCATTAATTTATATATTGGAATTCCTCAACTCTAATGCTATCAACTATCAACTATTCACTGTCAACTAACTTTAAGCACTTTCCCACACCCCGCATATTTCACTTCCACCGGTTCGCCCGTAAAGCCCACTGTACCAAATTCTATTCCCATGCTTACCAGCACCGTTACTTCGTTGGTAACTAATGCCTGTTCCTGTTCAGTCATCTGTACGGTTAGGATTTGTTCGTTTTGTATGCCCTGTGTTTGATACCACTCGCTGGTATATACTTCACTTACACCGTTCAGGTTAAGTTCGGCAGGTATGTACGCTTGTTCAGTTTCGCTATAATGCCAGTCGGTTACAGTTCCCAGCACCACAATTAAGCGGTAGTAGGGCAGACGCTGTATGTTCTGTATATCATTGGCAGCATTGATACGCGGTACTTTTACCGTTGCCTGTAATTCTTCCCTGTTTATCTCGCAGGTCACACCCACCCGCAACACGCTGTTGAATGGATAGCTTCGGTTGAAATTAAATCCTTCCAATGCTTGCCGATAAGCCGACAATTTCAGATTCCGTTTGCCAGTTTCCGATATGGTGTCAAGCTTCATCAGGTTTTTACCCATGCCATTCAGTACCGGAGTAAGGTTATAATCCGCCAGGCTGTGTAACCCTCCAAAGGCATAGCGTGTCAGCGAACCAAATTTGGCACAGCCGCCCCATTCTTTTTGCTGCTTGCGTAAGCCTTCAAACTTAGGCGAAGTAGCTATTTTATTTTTACTTGCACCACCTTTGGTACGCATAATAACCCGGTCGCTTCCACGAACGGTATAGAAAGAAACACCCTTGATGCTTCCCGTCATTTGAATTGCTCCTTTGATGATAGCCATAATTCTATTTATAACTGCCCCCAGCCCCTAAAGGGGAGCTAAGTTAGCACTGTGTTTGTATTGTAAATTGTTATTTCTTATAGTTTATTTCTACACCATTTTTCATCTCCTTTTTCAGAAGATCTCAATAGGTCACTCTTTAAGTCCCTTTAGGGGTTTGGGGCAGCTTTCCTTCTGTTTTCATTCATATCAAATTTATACTACAAAAATAGACTATTTTATTTAAAAACAAGATAAAAGCATTAAAAATATATATCTAAATAAGTAAGTATTAATTATGTTTATAAATAGTTTTAGCTATGTATTATCTATGTATTACTAATAGATGAAATATATTTCATTTATGATTGTGAATTGAAAGAAAAGCCTCTTAAACTCAGGCACAAAAAAAGCCGAAATCTCAAATTTAGATTTCGGCTTTAAAATCAATAAAGTCACTTAATGAATCAGAATTTTTTGCATGATTTTTTCTGTTGAAGTGCTTGCTTTTACTATATAAATTCCTTTTTCCAGTTGATTGGAGTTGAATGAGCTTAGACTTTTGGCTGCAAAATTCAGTTTCTGAACCATCATGCCCGATAATGAATAAATATATAATTCGCCCTTACTTTCGCTTCCATTCTGAATCAGTATATTTCCTGATTGCTGTAGCACTTTAAGTGCTGATTGTGATTGAACATCTCCGGGTTTTGTACTTGCAATCTTGAAGCGTTTTACTGCATCTGGAGTTGAGAAAGCCTGAAAATGATATTCTGAACCGTTTGCTGTAATATCTATGCAATTATTGTTTGCCAAATCAATCAGATACAAATTCTCATACTTTGATTCGATATTTTGATGAGTAAATTTAAGCGTATAATCGTAGTCCTGACCTGCTCCGAAGCCCAGGTAAGTTTCATTTAAATCGTCAACAGCTGCAATCTGATAATTGCCATCGGGTTCCATTACGAAGAGTTGTGATGTATTTGCTTCTCCCGGAATTTTAGTCCCATCCCAACCATTATCAAAACCGTGTTTGCAATTTTTATCGGTAAATATCCACATACAATCCGAACTGTATTTTCCGATTACTTCTACTTTAGTGAAAACTTTCGATTGTGTGACGGGTTCAGCTAATCCCTTTACACGTAACATTTCGGCATTTTGACATGCTGCTGTGTATGGTATCGTAATTGTTCCGGAATTATTTAAGGTTTTCACCAGAAATCCCTGCATAGATGGTATTTGTCCCGGTATACCTCCATAGCCGGCAGTTTGAGGGGTGGCAACAGTATATTGACCTGAATTGTTTCCGGGTTTAGTGTGCCCTTCGTTGTATAACCAATCGTTATAATTACCCGTATTAAACAGATATACAGAAGCTTCAGTATTGCTGCCAAACTGTATTTTTGAAATATCGATGGCGGCAGTATATGGATTAGCAAAAATATGCTGACCAGGGAATACTGCACCGGCTGTGTAGGACATTTCTACTGAATAATCCGAATTTTCCAGCTGGCCGGTGAAGGTGTAGGTTGTTGGATTCGATTGTACAAGCTCATAACCAAAAAATGGTGAAAGGGTATTTGAGTTATACTGCATGTTCCATAAGTCAATATCAGTTGTTCCGGTTTCGTTCCATTTTCTGACATAACAATTGCTGAAAACATTATCCAGTTTTAATGTTTTTACCGGAATTCCAAAATACTGCCATTGATACTTGCTACCGGCTACGTTATTCAGATTCCAGTTAGCTTTAGAATATAGTTCAACGGTTGCATTTACGGGTAAATTTGAAGCATTATGAAACATCAACGAACCATTCGGAACTGTTTCGCTTGATTTGATATAAATGCCTGCCGTGCCTGCTGCATTGTTGATTTGATTTAACACATTCACTTTACATGCCGGATTAATAGTCAATTTACTGCTTGCATCTATTGTCATGTTATTCTTCACAGTTACATCTTTATTGATAACTGTACCCATCACATTTTTAATATTCAGTTTATAGAATACAGCATCCTGTTCTTTATTCGTTCCATCAATATTCTGAATACCTGTTCCATTCAGCGTAACTGATCCGGCATTTATATTTGTAGTTAACAGTCCGTTGCATATTATATTTCCGGAAATATTGTGGTCGTAATCATTTAAATCAAATGTTGCACCCTGCTCTACTGTTAAATTTCCGTTGATATTAATTATTGAGTCTGCTATAGCTGTTGTTGTGCCGGAGATAGTCAGATCGCCGGCAATGTCCAATTGAGTGTCGGGCATTGTTTTCGTTCCTGTACCACTCAGTATTAAATTATAAAATCCCTGAGTCAATCCATTTGCATTTATTATTGTTTGGTTTGAACCGTTAAATTCAACTGTATTAGGCAATAAAGTAGCTCTCAGAATTCCATTACCTTGCAAAATTAGTTCTCCTGCTATTCGCATAATATTATCTGTTCCAAGTGTTAATGATGCTCCATTGGCAATGGTTACATTGTAAAAATTTGTCGGATCAGCCATAGTTGCATTTGGATTTGTAAATATAACATTGCTCGTTCCACAATTAAATGTCCCTAAGTTCAACCAAGCTCCAGTGCTTCCAGCCACCGTCAGAGTTGTTGAATTACCTCCATTCAATATTCCATTTTGTTGAATAGTAATAGTTTTGACGAAAGAACTTGATGCTAATATTGGACTATGAACACTTGTTGATGCATCAGGAATAATAACATCGCTTGTTGAAATTGGTACCACACCTCCTGACCAATTATTTGGGTCATCCCAATCGGAACTTGGAGTTCCCTGCCATACAAAATTAGCCGATTCTTTATTTGACAAGCCCCACAGATGAGTGCCAAAGGTAGTATCAAAATAGGTTATACTCCGGTTAGAAATAGAAATCCATTCTTCAGTCATATCTTGATTTGATTTGCCATGTTCTTCTACTTTTGGAATAGATGAATGATAATCCCACACTATCAAATTAGTTTCTGTATTTGATTGTAATTCAGAATGTAAATAATGTAATGAAAGTGTTACAGTGGTATTTGCTCCACCGCTGTGTTTAATGTCATAATATCGCTGAACTGCTGCAGTTTTCCATGAAGGTGCAGAAGTGATAGAGATTTTTACATCCATTTCGGCAGGCATAGTTCCTCCAGCCGAAAAAGTCATGCTTGTAAACTGATTACCAAAGGTATAAGGAGTATTTGCAACAAATGAGGTTCTTTTCACAATACCGGTCACATCACCCACTCCTGTTGTTATTGCGTTAGCTCCCATAGTTAAGGTATTAACTCCGATATCGAGAATTCCTTTTGTTGAAGATGGATTTACACTTTGTAATGATAAAATTCCATTTACAGTAAAATCTGTGTTTGAAGTAATTCCACCAGTACCAGAAATAGTTAGATTATTTACCGGATTAATAAAAATTGATTCAGGCATAGTAATTGCTGAACTATTTGAAAAAATCACATTAGCTGATGGATCACTTGCATCAATATTTCCACTTGTTCGTGTTAAGGAATTACCCGAAAAATTCAAGGTGTTTGCATTTACAGACAGGATGCCATTTGACAATGTCAACGCACCAACAATGTTGAGATTTCCATATAAACGAACTCCACTGTCCCGATTGATAGTCAAATTATTAAGAGTGAATGTCGGCATATTTATAAAAGTTCCTGTGCCACCTATAATCATGTTTGTAGAACTGCCACCAGTTACAGTTCCCGTCATGTCAGTTACAACACCATTAAATATTAATGTATTTGAACCAATAGCAAAATTCCCAGCAATAAGCGCAATTCCTTTCTGAATCGTAAAATCGGTGTTTAATGAAAATCCATGAACATTATTAATTTTCAATGTATCAACCGAATTATTCACAAAAGAGCCTGTTGGAATGTTTTGTGCTACCGAACCGCTAAAAGAGACTGTTGATGCGGTTGCTGTAGCATCAAGTTGAGCACTATTGCTGAAAATTAAACTCCCGGTTAGGGTAAGTTTTTTTCCATTCAAAACAAATTTATAAGTTCCCTGAGTGTTTGTAATATCTTCCAGCGAACGATTCTGATCCAATACACAATTGTGTTGTGGAGTAGGGGAGAAACTAATATCTGCTCCATTTGGCGGAACTACTCCTCCTGCCCAGTTTGCTGCTGTTCCAAAATCAGTACTTACTGTACCGTTCCATACATAATTGTTGCTTTCAAGTGCACCCATACGTGGAGGATTTTTACGGGCTAAATCATCATAATCGTTACTAATACCTGAAATTCCCAGTCCGGTTAATGTTGCTCCAGTATAATAATCCAACGGGTTTGTATTTCCGGCATTTGTAAACAAAGGGTTGACCGAAAGACTGTTTGCATCTTTTGTGGTAGCTGTTTTTATGGCTGCTAATGTGGTTTCGTCATTTCCACCGAACTTCATCAACGCTGAATTTGAGCCACTAACAAAATAATCGTTATAATTCAGTACCACTGAAGTGTTTCCGGCTAAAATTGCGGCATAATGTTTATTACCTGTACCTCCGCTTCGTGCATTGAAAAAGATATTATTTTCATAAATTCCGGTTGTACCCGATGGGGTATTATAAAAGCAAGCTGTAGCTGAAGTAGCTCCCGATACTGTACCACTTAGGTATACAGAATTAAAGTATATATTGCTGGTATTGTTTGCATTTGTGGCATCAACAATACCGTTTAATTTATAGCCTGTACTGATTCCTGCACCCAGATTCACGATATTATTATAGGTGTTTGTTACTCCCCAGTTTAAAACGATGCCATCTATTTCAGTCGAAGTATTGGTAGATAATGCCGAAATTGAATGAACAAAATTATCGGAAACAGTATTGTTGCCGGTAGTAGGACCAACATAAAAAATACCATAAACAGCTACTATAGCAGAGGCATGCGAACTTGAGATATTATTTACAAAATTATCAGCCACTGTTTGAGTGGTTCCAGCTGTGGAAGAAGTTTGTGCAATTCCAATAACTGGAGCTGATGTGTAATTTGAAGTTTGGCCGCTAAAACTGGAGATATTCCTTACCGTGTTATTCTGAATTGTATTCTGACCTGCTATGGTTGCAATACCGCGGGTTCTTGAGCCGGAATTAGTTCCGGCATAGTGATTCGTCAGGTTGGCCACAGTATTATTTTTAATAATGGTAGTTCCAACACTTGAACTATAAATGCCATATACATCCAGTTTTTGAATGGAACTTTCGCATGTCGAACCTGTTTGAATACTATTTGGAGTAGTTAGGCTGCCAATCAGATTACCGTCAAAAGTCGTAGTTCCTGTCACACTTCGCACATAAACTGACTCCCAACCGTGTGAGTAGGTAGATAATCCATAGGTGGTTATTGAACCTATATTGTTGTTGAGAATGTTTACTGTTCCACTGCTGTTTTGAATCATACCATGCGATGTGGAATACATATTGGTTTGCCCGTCAAAATAGACCGATGGAGCTGAAGTGTATCCACTTCCGCCATTTAAAATATCTATTTTGGTTATTACCCCATTAGTTAATTCAGCTTGGGCAGCAACGCCAGTTCCACCATTATTCACCGAAAACGAAATAACTGGAGCAACGGTATATCCGCTTCCGCCACCAATAATATTAATTGCTGTTACAACTCCATTAGTTATGGTTGAAGTGGCATAAGCTACCGGAGTATTTACAATAATTGAACTGTTTCCGGTAGGTGACCCGATGGTATTACCAATCACATCCACATTACCCGAATTGATATAAATTCCATCCCATGGATTTGAATTGGTGCTTGTATAATTTAAGTTTTGAACAGTATTAGATTGTACTGTGCTTTTATTGGTAGTACCTCCATTGATAAACATCGGGCTATAATAATGTGTTAAGTTTGAATTAATTATCATAGCATTTCCTCCACATTGTGAAGTAGTACCACCAAAATAGTTATTACTGATTAAATGATTATTACCTGTATTCAAAAAAACATGATAATATTTATACGAACCGGTTGGTGCAAAAGCAGACGTTTCGTAAAAACTATTATTCGAAATGATCCAATCGGAACTTGCATACGAGATACATATTCCATTTGAAGAGGATGAAGCATTAAAAATGTCGTAGAAATTGTTAAATCGAATAATATTGTTACTGTTTTCATGCCCGCTCGTTCCTGAAGAAAACAAGGCATTTGTAGGTCTGTTTCCTCCATAGCTGCTTATGTTTGAGTATTCAATCACATTACTACTATTTCCATTACCTGTTGTTGAAGCTGTAAAATAGAGTAATCCTGTTCCACCATTATTTCCTGACCCAAACAAATTGCAGTATCTCACCGTATTTAATTGGGCAGAATTGATATAGCGTATTAATACCCCATTTGTTGTAGTATTTGAATTGATAATGCTTAAACTTGCAGTACTGCCCTGTGCATTTATTCTCCCGTCAAATGTAACATTAGTAGCCCCATTCAGATAGATGATTGGAATAGGTATATTCCCTGAGATGGAGTATCCGGAACTGGTGGGATAAATAGTTATGGATGTATAACTCGAATTAGCACCGGTAGCACTATAACCGCTTTGGTAAAGTGTGGCTGAAGCTGTTTCTGTTGTTGAACCGGTTATTTGTAAGATAATATTACCCCTTATGCTTCCGGCGTTAATGGCATCGAATGCCAGTTTTAATGTGCTGTAATTTGCACCTGCACCACCTACTGTTTTTATTGTTTGCGCATGTAGCCCAAAATAAGCTATATTCATTACTATCAGCAGAATACAGCATTTGTGAGTAGAAGTTTTCATAGAATCTGTGCTTTAAAATAGAACCATTGTTTTTTAGTCTCTTATTTATTGTTTTACAAAATTAGAATATAATTTAAATAGCTGTATAGCAATTATTTGTAGTGTTTAATTGTACTTGACCTGAGTTATTGCTACATGGAATAATTTGAATTGTCAATAATTCATATTTAAAAATGCAGGTAGTTTATTTAAATACCTAAAAATGCTGTAAGTGACAGTTATTCAGTATTCTAAAGTTCTTATTTTGAATGTTTCAGTCTTTCTTTGAATTCAATTCAGGAGAATATGTCATAATTGATACTACAGCTACTAACTAAATTACATGACTCAGTTTAGCATATTTAAAAATATTGCTATTTTTATTAATCATATTTAATTAATAATGGGTTAACAATAACTTATATTAACTTATTGCATTGCTCAGGACTATCATATGGAAGCCATTCAGCCTAAAATATCTTTGATTTGAGATGCAATGGAATCAGGATGACTGATGAGTGACCATTTCCAAACTTCGGAATGAGTTGAACTAACGAATAAACTTATACCTGGATGATGATTTTTGTAACAAGTTTTTTTAATATTACTATTTGCTTAAATAAATAATTTTGTATATTTGCAAATCAAATAAATAATTCACCTATCGAATAAAACAATTTTCAACATATTAAAATAGCATTCTGCTATTGTTCGTGCCACCGGAAACCTGAGAAATTTCACTTATACGAACATGCAATCAGAACAAGTAAGCAAAATGCTCATGCCAATCGGCGTGGGCTTTTGACTTATCATTCACATGGATACCCGAGGGTATGTG
>CAIKVR010000158.1 GCA_903830915.1 uncultured Bacteroidales bacterium | reverse complement strand
GGCATCGGATAATACCTTTTGTATTGAGCTGGTTTGTAGCAAAATAAATATAAGCGCGAGAAATAAAATAACTCCGCCAATACTAAATCCTGCTATTTTAAGTGTTTTTTTTATACCTTTGAACTTTGTTTCACAAAAGTAACTAATAATTTGTGAATACTGCAATGAAATGATTATTACAAAGCAAATTCAATCAAAAATATTAAGACTGCAATTGTCGTGCCAATGGATTGAATGTTTTTTAAACTGAATTAACCGGTGTTTTTATTTTTTTCTGATTATCAATAATGAATTCAACTATCATATTAGGCATTGAATCATCGTGCGACGATACTTCGGCATCCGTTATCCGCGATGGAGTAATGCTTTCCAATGTTATTGCCAATCAGGCAGTTCATGCCAGTTTTGGCGGTGTGGTTCCTGAACTGGCTTCACGCGCACATCAGCTGAATATTATTCCGGTTGTGCATGAAGCATTAAAACGTGCCGGTGTCGAAAAATCCGATTTAAGTGCCATTGCTTTTACACGTGGACCGGGATTATTGGGTTCGTTGCTTGTTGGAACGTCATTTGCTAAAGGGCTGGCTCAGGCTTTGAACATTCCGCTGCTTGATGTAAATCACCTTCAGGCGCATGTGCTTGCCCATTTTATCAGCCAGGGAAAACCGGACGAGCGATTGCCTGAGTTTCCGTTTTTGTGTTTATTGGTGTCGGGTGGGAACTCTCAGATTGTGCTTGTAAAGGCATACAACGATATGGAAGTGATTGGACAAACCATTGACGATGCTGCCGGCGAAGCATTTGATAAGTGCGCCAAAGTGATGGGGTTGCCTTATCCAGGAGGTCCGCATATTGACCGACTTGCCAAAGAGGGAAATCCCCTTGCATTTAAACTCAATAAACCACAAATACCTGATTATAATTATAGTTTTAGCGGGCTGAAAACTTCATTTTTGTATCTGTTGCGGGATAAACAAAAGGAAAACCCGGATTTTGTAACTGAAAATCTAACCGATTTATGCGCTTCGCTTCAGGCAACCGTGGTGGATATTCTGATGAATAAACTGAAGAAAGCTGCTCTGGATTTGAATATTAAACAAGTGGCTGTTGCAGGTGGTGTTTCGGCAAACTCTGCACTTCGACAGGCATTTCAGGATTATGGTACAAAATATGGCTGGCAGGTTTATATTCCACCTTTTGCTTTTACAACCGATAATGCAGCAATGATTGCTATAACTGGCTATTTTAAATACCTTCAAAACGATTTTTGTGCTATCGAAGAAGTTCCCTTTGCACGGGTTTCGAATAAATTTTGACTAGTTTATAGTTAGTAATTAATAGTTACAGTCCATATTAATCAGGACATTGCAAAACGTAATTTGTTATACGAAGTTTAAATATAGTAATAAAGTAATGAAGATTCCCAAATTTAAATTTCCCGAAAAACTTGAACCTTTTAAAGGTGTTATTTTGTTTGCAGTAGTATTAATGTTGTCCAATTTTTTTTGGAAATACAATGTGCTTGGCGATGAAGATAGAACAGGAGATAATACTGTAATGTTTTGGGGTAATAATATATCAGCACCATTTAATTGGATGGCTCATCATGTTGCCAGTGTATGCTATTCTATACTTCACTTTTTCAATTCATCGGTTAGTCTTGATCGGGTCCGAAATATATTTAATTATTCCAATGGAAGCAGGGTACAGATAGTGTGGGCATGTACCGGAATGAAACAAGCATATATCTGTTTCTGTATAATGGCATTTAGTCGAGGACCCTGGAAAAAGAAATTGTGGTACGTTCCTCTTACCTTATTGGCAGTTTATTTGTTAAATATATTAAGAATCAGTCTTATCGTAGTATCTATTCAAAATCACATGGAGTGGTTCGATATCCTTCATTTGTATATATTTAAATACTCCTTTTACGGAATTATCTTTTTGATGTGGGTGTTCTGGGAGGAAAAGATGGTTGGAAATACTAACATTCCATTAAAAAAGACAATTGATACGAATTAATACTCTTTGCTTTTTTCGCCCCTCAAAACCCTCAATCCGCTCATAGCCAATGCTTCCATCTCGTCTTCGCCGGGATAGACAGCCACTTTCACCATGGGCGAAATCATTTTTTTGATGTATTCCACAATGTAGAGGCTGTAGGCAATGCCACCGGTAAGTATCACTGCGTCAGCTTCGCCATGCAAAACCGCCAGCATAGCACCTATTTCTTTAGCCACATTGTAGGCCATTGCTTCCAACACGAGTGTGGCTTTTTCATCGCCCATAACTGCTTTTTTCTCGGCCACCAATTCTTCGTTTATACCTAGATGTGCCATCAAACCACCATTTCCAACCAGCATTTTTCTTATTTCCTCGTGAGTATATTGTCCACTGAAACACATTTCGACCAATTGTCCGGCATCAAGCGTTCCGGCACGTTCGGGTGAGAATGGTCCGTAGCCATCCAGTCCCTGATTGGAGTCAATAACCTTACCGTTTTTGTGTGCTGCCACTGAAATGCCTCCACCAAGATGAGCTATCACAAGCTTCAGTTTGTCGTAGCTTGTTCCGTTGGCAGCAGCATATTTTCTGGCAATTGCTTTGTGATTCAGTGCATGAAACTGTGATTTACGGGGAATTTGAGGTAATCCGCTTACACGAGCCACATCCTGGTATTCGTCCACAACAATCGGATCGGCAATGAAGGCTTCACAATTCGGAATACCCTCTGCAATTTCGCGTGCCAGTACGCCACCCAGATTGCTCGCATGTTCGGCGGTATGTGTCGATTTTAAATCGGCAATCAGCTTGTCATTTACTTTGTAAACTCCTGACTCCAACGGACGCACCATTCCACCACGACCCACCACTGCCGATAAATCGGATAAATCGATTCCATCTTTTTCAAGGTAATTAAGCATCAAATTCTTTCGGAATTCGAACTGATCAAACAAGGTTTTGTAGGGTTTCAACTCTTCGGCAGAATGACGAATGGTATGCAGGCAAATTAAGGTTTCGTCTTCGTACACAGCAAATTTGGTAGAAGTAGAGCCGGGGTTCACAGACAGTATTTTATACATAACCTGAGTTAGTTTATAGTTTGTTTATTAAGTGTTTATAAAGGAAGTTTTATGAATACAAAGATAGAGTATAGATTGGAGATTCTTTATAATTATGCAGATAATATTTACTTCAATCTGAATTGTTTTGTTACGCCCTGGAGTTATATCTGATTCGCCTCATATTATCCAATAAATAATATATAATCCATAAATAAATCAGAAATAATACAGATATAATTCATATCTATTTAAATATGAATTAACGTTGAATTTAGATTGTATATTCTATAAATATATTATTTTTGTATTGGCTTACAACACCGAATATGCAGGCTAGCTGTAGGCAGTAGCAGCGAACAGTTATCAATTACGAGTTATCAACAACAACAGCTGACTATAAACTATAAATTATAAACTAAAAAGAAATGGCACGAGTAAAACAATTTGATGTAATTACAGGCAGTATCGGGAATGTATCATTTTATACACGCAAGGGAAGTACTGAGGTGTTTGCACGGGCAAAAGGAGGTGCTTCGAAAGAAAAGATTAAACGCAATCCTGAGTTTGCCAATGTGCGCAAGAACAATAAGGAATTTGGTGGATGCTCCAAAATAAGCAAGCAAATC
>CAIKVR010000157.1 GCA_903830915.1 uncultured Bacteroidales bacterium | reverse complement strand
TTTTAGTGCTAAAACAGAACTTTGTTTTTCGATCATATAGCCCAACGAATTTGCTTTTCCTTTAAACCATGGACGACTTAAATAATTGTATGGCGCAATCTGAACGAACAAAAACGGCATTTCTGAATTTTGCCAAATTTCTCGCCAACCATTGATCTGGTTTTTGGATAACTTGTCATATTCAAAACAGGTATGAACATTATTTTCTCCCTGATACCAGATTACTCCTTTGAAATTGAATTTCACCAGAGGCGCAATCATCCCGTTGTAGAGCGAGGAAGGATATGTCTGGTCAATTTTAACTGTATCATTAAGCATACGTTTCAGTCTGTTTGTACGCGTTGGGAAACCTTCTAAATCTATCGGTCGCATCCATGAATCAATGTTGGTACCACCCCACGAAGCGTTAACGATTGCAACTGGAACGTGCAACTTTTCGTAGAGGTTTTTGATAAAGAAATATGATACTGCGGAAAATTTCTTGATAGAGGTCGGTGAGCATACTTCCCACGTTCCTGTACAATCCTCTTTTGGAGTTCTGGCAAAAGTTCTGGTTACTTTAAAGATACGGATTTGCGGTAAATCTGCTGCATCTATCTCTTTCCGAAAGTTTATATCACCACTGTAAGCGGCACTTATACTATCCACATAAAATTCCATATTAGACTGGCCGGAAGAAAGCCAAACTTCGCCCAAATACACATCTTTCAACTTCACTTCATTCTTGCCTTTTACCGAAACCTGGTAAGGTCCGCCGGCATCTTTCGTATCTAGCTTTACTTGCCAGTCACCCTTGCTGTCGGCATTTGTAACAACTTGTTGGTTAGAAAAAGTGGTTTTTACGGTAACATTTTCCATTAGATCAGCTTTTCCCCAAATCGTTACCGTAGCATTGCGTTGTAATACCATGTGGTCGCCAAAAATAGCGGATAAATGAACATTGGCATGAATAGCTCCTGTAAGCGTTAGAGTGAGAGCAAATGCGAGAGATTTGAAATTGAATTTCATTTCTAATTTTTTTTATTGTTGGACTCTAATATTTTTGATTCTTCATAATAAAATTTTCACTAACTGTGAATTACCGTTAGCCGATAATTGGACCAAATAAATTCCTGATGGTAAGTTTATCATATAATTACTTTCACATATCACTTGTTGATTGCAAACACTTTTCCCTAACACATTATAAATATTCAAAGATCCATCTTTCAATACATTCTCAATTTTAAGAGCTCCGTTAGATGAAATTACGGTTGCCAATTTAACAACATTTCCATTTAGGGGATTAGATAAAGTTGTTAGTCCTGTGTAAACTTTAGGTATCATTTTATCAGCATATCGTTCGCCCAAAATTTTCTGACTTGCAGCATCGAAATGTGGATCGGTTGTGTCAATTAATGGGGTTAATCCAGCAGAAGAAGCCCAATCAGAATTTGGAATAAATTTTGATATGTTTTGAATCATTTTGTTGAAATTTGCGGTATAACCAGACCATTGAGCTAGTTGACCGGCAATGAAAAACAAGTTTGGCAATCCCAAATCGGTTCTGAAATCGGATACCATTTTCGTTAATTGTGTTTTATACAAAGTGGTATCGCCTGAGTTACTTTCCCCTTGGTGCCAAATAATCCCTTTTATTTCACCAAACTTCTTTACGTCTAACGCTCGTCGAAGGGCTTCTTCATAATACTTATCGGCACTGCCTTTTAGCCACGATACAATTGAAGAACCACCTTTGGAGTTTTGCATCAGACCAATATTACTTCCTGTTGTTGAACGCATTTTTTTTGCAAACGAACAAGCCGGTCCAATGCGGTTGGTGCTACCCATGTATTCGATGGAAGAGTATCTGTTCAACGGATTCGTTGCGATTTGCATATTTGCACCTGGGGTCAACAGGTACACGCTATCAATAGGTGCTGTATCACCAGCAACCATATAGCCACGACCCGACATATTCGACTGTCCCAACGCAAGATAGATATCCAATTTTGGCAATACTTTAAATTCTACAGAATAGTTTTTTGTTACAGTTCCATCTTGCGAAACTACTGTGATTTGAGCAGTGCGTTCTGATGCATTTCCATAAAGATTAGCCGGAGGTGTTACATTCACCTTGGCAAAACAGTCAACCCCAACTCCAGTAATGCTCGGAGCCGCATTTGTTGTATATGGCAAGTCGTTGAAGTAATAGGTCGAGTCTTTACGGAAATTTTCTAGACACACATTATTGATTTTCAACGTGTCAAGTCTTGAATCATTGGGTGCAGCCGATTTTTGAAAAACCACTTTGAATACCACTGAATCTGTACCCAGTTTTGAAGTTATTTTGGTTGTTCGTTCCAATTCAGTACCGGTCAGGTTTTTAGCATTTACAATGCTTAAATTATAGGACGAGTTGAAAGAAGTAGCCGTTACAGAAGGAATAAGGGTTGTATTATATGGAACTGTAATGTAATATTTAACCCTTGTAGGCGCAAAACCACTAATCAGTGAACCATTCACCTTCAGGTCAGAAAGTTTAAAGGGGTCGATGTTCTTGTCGGTAACCACCAATTGTGGTTTATAACCACTGGGGTTTTCCTTGGAATGAAATTGAACATAAATGGCCGTGATAGTTCCCGTGGTAGTCTTAACGGCATACCGTTCCAGAATTTTAAAAGAAATTGCGCTTTGTCCATTCGCCAAAGCCGACACTACAGCATTGGTTACATCCCATTCGTAATATTGAGCAGGAACACCTCCGGTAACATCCAATGCAGCAACCGGACTTGCCGATTGTGTTCCGGTGGAAGCAACGTAGTTATTATAAGTCAGGGCATCTTCTACCCAATTTGCAAGCGAGGTGGTATAAATATCAAAACCGTGTGGCTCATTTATAGTGGCATAAAGCCGGAGTTTTACATTACCTACCACGCTGGTTATATTTTGCAGATTGAATTGCAGAAATGGCATAGACCAATATGTATCGTTTGTAGCGGGGTTTCTGTAACTTTTCAGATAGGTTTCCATGCTTCGGATATCGTTACCTGTTGTTCCTTTATTTATATATACGTCTCCCGTTGGAAAAAAAGTAGTTTGAGAGAACAAACAAATGGGCAGTAATAATGCGATAAAAATCGAGAGTCTGGTAATTTTCATTTCAACATTAAGATTATTAATGGGTTATTATTTAGTTGAATATCTTCTATTTTATAGGATTGGCTATTATAGTTTTGAAATATTCATAAGGCAATACAAATTCACATCCTTCCCTAATCAGGAATTCAATCACCTTTTTAAATTCCTCCAAACGCTCCGGTTTAAAATAAGGGGGATGTGCCTGCACAACCATATAATTAGAATATTTTGATTTAATTGCCAGATAATTAGTCACAAAATAAGCCGAATCTGGCACACCGGGCGATAACTCCAGATTTACCCGTTGGTTTAAATTCAGGATGCCCGAAGAAAGTGCCGGCACTATACTGCCCAACATAATTACTTTGTATTTCGGGTTTTCAGACATTACCCGAAGCGTTATACTATCACTAGCATTAAATGGAGCACCAAAAGAGTGCATTTTTATTCCCAATCTGTTTTCAAACAAAGAATCAGCTTTCTCGAAATGAAGTTTTTGATAGTCGTAGTCCGTGGTTTTGAATTCGGGTTTTTTGTGGTCATAACCATGATGCCAGAATTCGAAGAGTTTTTCACCCTTGGCATTGCTTGCATTTATATAAGGAGTCAAAAAAGATAAGGCAGTCTCATCGATACCATTGGCAATTATTCCAAATCCGGCTTTTATTCCTTTAAATCTCAGGTAGTCGAGCGTAGCAGAAGAAGCACTTCCGTTTTTGCTAATTCTCAGATCATCCAGTTTAAGGATGATTTTTGGAGCTGCACATAGGATTCCTACCTGCACTAAGAGGCAAAGGAAGAACAAACTAATTGGTTTTCTCATTTGAATAATATTGATACATTTATCCCTGCTTATATTTTCAAAGCCTATCGAACCATTAATTTACTAATGAAGTGTCCATTTGAGTTGTTTAAACTCACCAAATACATTCCGGATTCAATATTCTGCAACAACAACTTGTATTTTGAATCGTAGAATGAAGTTTGGGCAATTAATTTGCCACTAATATCAACTATTGTCAGTATGTTTTCCCTTGTATTTTTGGTCAAACTTTCAACATTCAGATTACTGTTTCCATCAATCGGATTTGGGTAACAGCTTATTCCTTCATTATTTTTTACGGTATCTATCACCATCGTGATCTGTGTAAGAACTTTATCAAAAACCAAGGTATAAGTACGGTGTTGCAATCCGTCAGCAGAAGTAGTGGTAAGTGTTGCAGTTCTGTCTGATATTGAGTTTGAAGAAACATTCACCGGACCATTAATTACAACAGACATACCGTTGTTTACTTTTGAATACTGTATTGTCGGATTGGCAGTTGTACTCGTCGGTAGGGTAATTTTATAATTTAGAGTATCAGGATTAAAAGTCGCAAGTCTGTAATTCTGAATAAATACGTCAACCAGATTTGAAGCCGCCAATGGACCATCAGCAAATATATCGATATGAGGTCTTAATGCTACTGATGTGTTTTCACGTGATGCATACTCTAATGCCATGGTGGACATATCAATACCGGATAGTTTGATGGATAGTTTAGAAGCACTTGCATTTATTTTTGAAATCAAGGCAGATTTTGCATCCAGGTTTGGATCAACACTGTTTACCCACCTTCCAATTTCGGAAGTGGCTACAGGGTGCGAAATTGAAGTTACATTTGTTTCCGTCCAGGTATCGCTGCATACTTCGGCTTTGTAATTAATCCCTGCATCGGCTGTCGTTAGAACTGAGAGATGTAAATTCGCTGACCCGATATTGGAAGTCTGCCCGCTTAAATTAAATCTCAGAAAGGCTTCCCTGTATACACTTGAACCTGCCGTTGTGGTTTTAATGCCTAATCTGTCATCTGTTCCATAGCAGGCAGTTCCTTTGTAATATGCATCGGCTTCGGGATAAAGGATTGTTGGGGTTGGTTGATGATCAAAATAATCAATCAGATTATATACTTTCAAATTCAAATCTTTCATCCTGTCGGTCAAAGCCGTGTAGGGCACATACGAAAGATTCACTATCCCTTTGTTTGCATCAATATTCGAAGGGTCTGCTGCCACAGTAGAATCATTATCCATGTATTTAAACCAATGCCATCCTACGCAGTATTTCGACTCCATGAGCGCCAGAACAAAATTCTGGTATTCATAGCCTCTGTCCAACTGTGTTCTCACTATCCAACCTGCACCACCGGTATTGGCATAACCAACATCATCACCTTTGGTATAAAATTCGGTAACAATAAATGGCTTTCCCAAATTTGTTCCCCAGTTATTGATGCTCGAGACTCCCGGAGTCCACACACTATAGAAGTTTGCCGAGAAAATATCGACATAAGGACCCACCGCTTGCATAAAATAGCTGTTATTACGTGTGTCGGTTTGGTTTACCCGAGAACCTATGACCATATGATTTGGGTCGTATTTTTTGATGGCATTATACACTGTCGAATAATAGGTTTTCGCCACGTATGCTAGGAATTGACTCTGAACAACAACGTTGGCTGTATCGGCTGCAGTATGTCCGTTAGCAGAAAGCCAATTCAGTGTTGCTACATAATTCTCGTCGGTAGGCGAAGTTTTGCCGATAGCCAGAAATCCATTTAAATTATTGATATAAAATGGCAATTCATTATCGGTGAAATAGCCAAAAAGGTTTGCATCTGTTTTATTACTCGCTAATGCTTGTGCTTGAGTATCACAATACGTAGCAAAAGCACTTTCAAATACGAAAATGGCATTGTTGGGATATCCCATATGACCGGCTTGTTGATAAGCCCGGGTGGATGCATATCCACTCATCAGATTCAAAATTATGGTGTATGCTAAGGGTTTAGTTGTTTGATTGGGATTGTTTTTGATATTGGTAATATCTGACCATGCACCGGCACAAAAGAAACCGTTATTATTAAGCATTTGCTTGGCACTATTCATCCAGTTGACACTACTATTTGCATATAAAGTTGAATAGGCAGTTGTAGAGGTAGTCCCACTTCCTTTAGCAAGGCAATTTACTGCCCTACAAATACTCAAATAACCCTGGGGATCGACTACCCACCACCGACCATTGATTTGTTTGACATAGTAATATCCCGTTGCAGTGGTTTGTTTGTCCGTCCGGCTGCCGTAAATATTGGTAGAAACAATCGGTTTACTTTCATAAAATCCGGGTAATTGACAGATTGTTCTGGTTGGAGTGCCTGCGAAAGTGCCTGTTGGTGAGGTTTTATAATCAACCAATAAGCCTGACATCGAACAGTCTGCCTGCTGTGCATTTGAAATGGAAAACACACAACAAAGAAACAGAAGGGTAATGGTATATCGTATATAATGATTCATGATTTTAAATATCCGTGATTAGTTTAAGGAGCAATTTTATAGAAATTGGAATACTGTTGTATTGTACTGAAATTCAAGTTTAAAAAAAAGTGTCCTGCTAACACAAAATTCGCAGGACACTTGTAAACACAATCTATTTTACAGCATTCTGTAAATTAATCTAAAACATTCACTTATAAAACTATCTTTTGAGTAGAGTTTCCAACCTTAACGATTACTAAGCCGCGCGCGGCTACTTCTACAATGTTCAAACCATTGACAGATAATTTGCTATACAACTTTTGACCTACGGCATTATAGATTTCAATTGGTTGATTTCCGTTTGCTGTAAATTGGATTTTACCATCAACAAATGAAATAAGCGACGAAGATCTTAAACTTTCAAGACCTGTATAGAAACTGTAAGTTGCTAAAACACTATTGTTTCCGGTATTTAATGTTGAAAGCCAGTATGTTGTGCCTGATGTAGGAACTGTTGAGATAGTACCTGAGCTTGTAAATAACGCAACCTGATCGGTAGTTACCGGCGTATAACTACCACCAACATTCACATTAAACATTGTAGAAGCAGACATAGTAATTGCAGATGACGCCGTAGAATTAACAACCTGGTCAAAATCAGTTCCAGCAGTTGTTTTTCCATTCACATCCATCACAAATATGGTTCCGCTAAAATTCATGGGTGTACCGTTAATAGTGAATTTATCAACAGCTTTAGTGGCATTTCCCGGAGAAATTGTTCCTCCTGATTGAGGAGAAAAAGTACCGGTTAGGAAAACTCCTCTACCAATGATTGTTCCATAATTTTTGAATGTTAATGTGTTGGTGGCCGTAGTTGCGGCAGTTGCCACAACGAAATTAAAAGTACCACCCAAATTGTTATTTACAATAGTTCCCGGTGCCCCTGTTCCTGTTGCTCCGGTCATTGAAGCACTCATATTTACAATACCGCCACTGTTATTATTTATTGTTGCTGCACAACCTAATGTCATACCTTTTGAAAATGA
>CAIKVR010000156.1 GCA_903830915.1 uncultured Bacteroidales bacterium | reverse complement strand
TGTCGCCCTTATTCTCCTACACACAAGGGAATGGTAGAGAACCAAGTGAAGATTATTTACAGGCGGGTATATGCCAAGCTACGTAACACCACTTTTTATTCATTGGAGGATTTAAATGAGGCGGTATTGCAGAAAATGCTTGAACACAATCAGACACGGATGCAACAACGCCCCTTTAGTCGTGAAGAACAATTCTTTGCAGTGGAGAAGAATGCTTTATCCTCTTTGCCCGAACAGCCTTTTGAAATGAAACTTACGTGTGATTTACAGGTTCGTAACGATGGATTCATTTATTTGGCGCGCGACAAACATTACTACTCGGTTCCATTTGTCCACATTGGAAAACGTAGCCATGTTATTTACACCCGCACATTGGTCAAAATCTTTGTAAATAATCAATTAGTGGCTACACATGAGCGCCACTTAGGCTTTGGGCATACGCACAAAAAAGAACATCTGGCATCCAATTCTAACGCCATTTTAAGCCGTTCTCCTGAATATTATCAAGAAAAAGCGGATAAGCATAGTGCTGTATTTAAGCAGCTTGTATCGGACATGTTTATGGATCTGGAACAACGTCAGATTCCACCCGAGTTCAAATACAAAACCTGTGATTTTATGCTCTCGATAGGCCGAAAAACACCCATAGCCGATTTTGAACAAGCCTGCCGGATAGCTATCCAAAACAGATCATACTCAGGCAAGTTTTTACAAAATGTGATCAGCAATCTCAATCTGGCTAAATCACAAAGTGATAGTGAGAAATGCATTAATCCACAGCCAACTAATCATGAAAATATGCGAGGAAACTCTTATTATAAATAACCATTAAAAAAAACATTGTATGCAAGAAATTGAAAAATCGCTTCACAAGCTGAAGCTTCCCGGGATGGCAGATTGCTGGACATCCCTTTGTGAAACACGCAGAGCCGATAAGCTCTCACTAAAAGATGGATTGCAACTTATGTTGCAGACTGAACAAGACACCCGAAAAACAAATCGTATCACTCGATTACTTAAAGAAGCCGCGTTTCCATATCCAGCTTCATTCGAGGAACTTGATTATGATACCGCCAGAGGTGTAGATGCAACTACAGTGGCACAGTTGGGTACGTGTGAATTTGTTCGTAATGGACAAACAATAGTGATTAACGGACCTACCGGAACCGGCAAAACCTATTTGGCCATTGCGCTGGGCGATAGGGCATGCAGGCTGGATTTTAATGTTGTATTCTTCACCATGCAAAAGTTATTAGACAGAATTAAACTCGAAAGATTGCAAGGACACGAAATACGATTCATGGAAAAACTCTCACGTGTGGACTTGTTAATCATAGATGACTTTGGCATGAAAGGATTAGTAGGGCAACAACAAAACGACTTTGAGCAAATTGTTGATGACAGATATCGGAAAAAAGCATTGATAATATCAAGTCAGTTACCAGTTAATGACTGGTATGCTGTTATTGGGAATGAATTGATTGCTGAAGCCTGTTTAGATAGAATCGTTCATAAATCGGTGCGTTTTCAATTAAAAGGAGAAAGTCTAAGGAAAAAGTATTAATTTTACATCTGCCTAATCGTTTTTGAACAAACAGTGAACGGACATCACCGGAAAACGTGAACGGGTATACACCGGAATATGTAATTATATTCAATTCATGTAGAATTGTGTTTACTTTATCATTTATGAGTGGTTTATTTTCCGATACTTTCCTCATAAAAAAAATCTTTCATGTTGCAATTATACGTTTTACGTTATTTGCAACATGAAAGACAAACTGCTTTTATTTGGACTTATGCCCCGCATTCTTAACCACCGTGGCTATTTGCTGCTCGGTTGGTATCCATAAAAGGGATTCATGATGCTTCAAAAATATATGTAGAATATTGTATCTAACTAACGCTTTTGATGTTAAATTGTTTATTTGTCAAATGTCTTATTCGTTTTTAATTTCCAGTTTGTTGAGTAAAGGACAGAAAATCCTTGTGTCCCCGGTTCGATTCCTGGTGGTACCACGCTAAAAAACGCTAAAATTCTTATTAAAAGAGTCTTAGCGTTTTTTTTTATTATTAATGTCCCGCTATCGTCCCGCTAATTCAAAATCAATAAGGATCAATCGGAAAGGGAAACACTACAATTTGATAAATCAGTTTGGAAGATAACCGTGTTTTTTCAAAAAAATATCAGTATCTGTCCTGATTCTGTAGAAATAATCAGATAAAGGCTTCATATACGAAAATATGGGATGTCCAGCTTCATCATACAAAATCAAATCGCAACTTCCTCCATATTTTTCCACTCTCTTTTTGAATTCTTTTGCAGTAGATATAGAAACAATGGGATCTTTTGTTCCAAGAATAAAAAGTGTAGGAGGAATCTTTGACTTGATGTTGTGCAGCGGTGATATTTCCATATACCTGTCTTTCACTTCTTTTGGGCCATATCCATTCGGACCGTTGTCAACTACCGGATAATACAGAACTAATAAATTAGGTTTGCAACTAATTGCATTATTTCTGGAACTATCAGACAATAATATACTGGTTGCAGCAGCTAAATGTCCACCGGCAGAACTCCCTGCTGCCACTATTCTATCCGGATCCACATTAAACTGAGCTGAATGTTCGCGTATAAAACGGATTGCATCTTTAGCATCTTCAACGCTTTCAAAAGGGCTGGATTTGTTGACAGACGCAATTCTATAATCGGCTGTAATAGCAATCATACCTTTAGAGGCATAGTAAGCGCATTCACGAAAAAACTGCAATGGTGATCCAGTTGTCCATCCACCACCAAAAAAATAAATGATACATGGAACGTTTTTACTTTTATTTTTAATATTTGGTTTAAATAAATACAAATTTAGATTTGCAGATTGAGTATGCTTGTATGTTATTTTCGTTGGTTTGTACGTATTTTTAGATGGTAATAAATTGTTAATTAATGATTTAAACCAAATGCTCGCCATACGCTCAGCTCCAGCCAAGTTTGGATGTACCTTGTCCGTTATCGTCAGTTTTTTCCAGTCGAACCCGTTAGCCTGATCGACTAGTATTATGTTTTTCGATTTTTGGAGTGCAACCATTTGCGTAATGCGTTTGTTTAATTCCGGT
>CAIKVR010000155.1 GCA_903830915.1 uncultured Bacteroidales bacterium | reverse complement strand
TGTCAAATTGGACAACTTCTAATTAATCGATTAATAAAAAAGACTGAAAAAGGAGGAGAATCAACTATCGGTTTTTCTCCTTTTTGGTAATTGTAAAATTAAATAAATATGAAAAACAGATTTCTCCTTTTCGTTTTTTTGTTAGGATTTTTTCATGTTCAGGATGCTTTATCCCAAAATACAGATGCTAAATCAGGCTTGGAATTTCCTTTCCAAAATGAGAAACTTGAAGCAGAACAACGCATTTTTGACTTAGTAAATCGACTTACTATTAATGAAAAAATATCCTTGTTACGTTATGATTCGCCTGCTATTGACAGGCTTGGAATTCCGGCTTACAACTGGTGGAGCGAAGGATTGCACGGTGTAGCTCGATTTGGACGTGCTACCGTTTTTCCACAACCTGTTGGAATGGCTGCCACTTTCGATCAGGATTTGATTTACAAAATTGCTGATGCTATTTCGGATGAGGCAAGGGCAAAATTCAATGCAGCAGTTAAAATTGGGAATTATTCCATTTATGGCGGATTGAGTTTTTGGTCGCCGAATGTCAATATCTTTCGCGACCCTCGCTGGGGTCGTGGTATGGAAACCTGGGGCGAAGATCCGTACCTGACTTCAGTTATGGGAGTAGCATTTGTGAAAGGTATGCAGGGCAACGATCCGTTTTATCTCAAAACTGCTGCCTGTGCTAAACATTTTGCAGTTCACAGCGGTCCGGAAGGAGAAAGGCATTCGTTTGACGCATATCCTTCGGCTAAAGATTTATATGAAACGTATTTACCCGCTTTTGAAGCATTGGTGAAAAAGGCCAAAGTGGCTTCGGTAATGTGCGCTTACAACAGGGTTTACAGAGAACCTTGTTGTGCAAATAAATTATTGTTACATGATATTTTGCGCGAAAAGTGGCAATTTAATGGTCAGATTTTGTCGGATTGTTGGGCTATTACCGATTTCCACAAAGGACATAAAGTTACACAAAATGTGGCTCAATCGGCAGCAATGGCTCTCAAAGCCGGTGTGAACTTAAATTGTGGTGACGAATACCGTGCTTTGCCTCAATCTCTCGACCTTGGTTTAGTGACTGAAAACGATATAAATGAGGCTTTGACAAATAATTTAAGAATTCGTTTTCGTCTTGGACTTTTCGATAAACAAAACCCATATTCTAATATCTCACCCAATGTTGTCGGCTCGGTCGAACACAAGAAATTGGCTCGCGAAGCGGCTCAAAAATCAATCGTTTTGCTCAAAAATAGAGGTGTTTTACCACTGTCTAAAAACATGAAAAGCCTTTATGTTATTGGTCCACATGCAGCTGATGTTGATATTTTGCTGGGAAATTACAATGGACAAACTGACGATGCCAGAACTATTGTAGAGGGAATTACGAGCAAAGTGAATTTGGGAACCCGTTTGCAATATCGCAGAGGATTTATGTATGATGAGTTAAACAAAAATAAAGAAAACTGGGCAATGGGTGAAGCAGCTGACGCCGATGTGGTGGTTGCTGTGGTTGGGATGAGTACCTTATCAGAAGGAGAAGAAGGTGAAGCCATCGCTTCGGATATGAAAAGCGACCGCCGTGATCTTAATTTGCCGGAAACACAACTACAAAATTTACGGGAATTACGGGCTAAAACAAAAAAACCATTGGTGATTGTTGTTACCGGTGGAAGTCCCATTAATCTTACTGAAATCTCTGAAATGGCCGATGCATTATTGTTTGTTTGGTATCCCGGTCAGGAAGGTGGTGATGCTGTGGCCGATGTGATTTTTGGGGATGTTTCGCCAAGCGGGAAACTACCGATAACCTTTCCAAAATCGGAAATACAATTGCCTGATTATAACGATTATTCGATGACAAACCGAACCTATAAATACATGGTGGAAGAGCCGCAATATCCTTTTGGATTCGGTCTGAGTTATGCAAAAACCCAATTAGGAGAGCTTAAAATAAATAAAAATAAATTTTCTAAAAATGATTCTATTCTGATTGAGTACTCGATTGATAATCAATCAATAATTAAAGCAGATGAAGTTATTCAGCTTTATATGCAGGTTGAAAACGCACAATTTAAAACTCCAAAATACGATTTAAAACAAATTCAACGGATTTCGCTCAATCCTGGCGAAACAAGAAATGCCAACATAAAACTTCCTGTTTCCGAATTGATGTCGGTGAATGAAAAAGGAGAAAAAGTGTTGCTGAAAGGCAATTACAAATTGTTTTTAGGAACCTCGTTACCAACAACACGAAGCAAAGAACTTGGGGCTAATGATTGGAAAGAAACTATTTTGACTATCAAATAATTTTTCGATATGAGAATAAAATTACTGGTTTTAATTAGTTTCTTTTTTACTGAAGTTCAGGCGCAGTCGAAAACAGAATATCTGAAACAATTTACGGGCTTTCCACTTGGTGCATCGGTTGATGGTGAGGTTTTATTGAAAAATAAGGTCTATCGCGACTTAGTGGCAAAAGAATTTAACAGCCTGACTACCGAAAATCACTTGAAAATGTACCGTGTTCATCCCGGGCAAAACCGATATGATTTTGCTATGGGCGATTCTATTGTGACTTTTGCTCTGCGAAATAAAATGCGGATTCACGGACATACGCTGGTATGGTTTGACGGAATGGCTGATTGGGCCAAGAATTTTCAGGGAACAAAACAGGATTGGGAGAGCCTGATTAAAAATCATATTCAGACAGTCGTTGGTCATTACAAAGGAAAAATAACATCGTGGGATGTTGTGAATGAATATCTTACACAAAATGACGATTCGGTTCGCAAGTTCATTGTGCAGGAAAAATTAGGTGACGATTATATGGCAAAATGCTTCCGGTGGGCGCATGAAGCCGATCCAAATGCCTTGCTGATTTATAACGAATACGGTATGGAATGGTCTGAGAGTAAACTTCAGGGAGTCATCCGTATTGCCAACGATTTTAAAAAGCGGGGTATCCCGTTAGATGGATTGGGTGTTCAGTTTCATTTGAAGATTTTCAATTCCAACGAACGGATTGCTCATGTGTTAAAGGAGCTGAGTAAAACAGGATTGAAAATTCATATTTCGGAACTGGATATGATGGTAAATACAACAAATTCAGCCACATTGGTTTATACCGATTCCCTGAAAAAAGTGCAACAGGAAAAGTATTTGTTTGTTTTTGATGCATATCGGAAATATGTTCCAGATAATCAGAAATATGGCATTACTTTTTGGAATGTGGGAGACAAAGATACCTGGCTTCGACCAACGTATAAAATTATGGAATATCCGCTTTTGTTTGATGAGGACTATAATCGAAAGCCAGTTTACAATGCTATTTTACAATCGCTAAAATAAACTAAGAAAGAATGACAAGCAAAGAAAGAACTATCCGCACGCTACGTTTTGATAATCCGGATCGGATTCCGGTGAATTTTTGGTGTTTGCCGGCTACACGGTTAAAATACGGTGATGCGTTAACAAAAATCATTGACGAATCAGAAATTGATATAATTTCAGCTCCATTTAATGATTTAACTGAAGACCCCCGAAATTTTCAAATAGGAACTTTTACAGATGCATGGGGGTCGGTGTGGCGCAATCAACAAGAGGGAATTATTGGCGAAGTGAAAGAATATCCACTCAATGATTTCTCAAAAGTTTGGGATTATAAAAGTCCTAAAGAGCTGTTGCTAAGCGGAGAATCTGGTTTGGCTGAAACTGCAGAATTTATTGATAATCATTCTGATAAATTTATTTTGGGTGGGTGGATAAATGTTTTTGAACGTATGCAGTTTCTGCGTGGTACCGAAAATTTGTTTATTGATTTAATGATGGAAGAACCTGAGTTTTTCAAGTTACGCGATATTGTAGAAGATTACTATACGGCATATCTTGATTTGTGGCTCAAAACCGATGTTGATGGAGTCATTTTTGCAGACGATTGGGGAACTCAACGCTCGCTTATGATTTCTCCCGAAAGTTGGAGAAGTCTTTTTAAACCTGTTTATCAGCGACTTTTCAGCAGAGCGAAACAAGCAGGTAAGTTTGTTTTTATGCACAGTGATGGTTATATATTAGATATTTACGATGAATTTATCGAACTGGGTGTAGATGCTATCAATAGTCAGGTTTGGTGTATGGGATTGGAAAAAGTAGCAGAAAAGTGTAACGGACGTATTACAAATTGGGGCGAAATTTGCAGACAAAATATACTACCAAATGGCACAATTGATGAAGTGAAAGAAGCAATACATCAAATGAAAAAATATTTATGGGTAAATGGAGGATTGATTGGTCAGTTTGAAGCTGGACACGATATGCCGTTGGAGAATGTTAAGGTGGGATTGCAGAATTGGAATGATTGAGAAGTAGTAAGGTGAAAGTAAATTCAGAATTAATTATAACAAAAGTATGCAAGAAAAAGGTTTTCCAACATGGATAAAGGTTTCAATTACGCTATTTTTGATCCTCGCGATTTTTCAAAACGCAAGATCACAAACAATTACCATGCCCAGCATTATCGGCAGCAACATGGTTCTTCAGCAAAATACACAGGTTCCGCTTTGGGGTTGGGCAACTTCAGGTACGAAAGTGGATCTTACGCCGAGTTGGGGTACAACCACAACCATTTATGCGGGAACTGATGGAAAATGGAAAACCAGTATTCAAACACCGGTAGCGGTAGCAGGGCAAGCACCACAATATTCAATTTCGGTAAAAGGTCCTTCCAACACACTTACTTTTTCTAACATTTTGGTGGGTGAAGTTTGGCTGTGTTCTGGTCAGTCGAATATGTCATTTCCAATGAATTACAAAGATGCCAGCATGTTAGGTGTTGTTGATTATCAGACCGAAATTGCTGCTGCTAATTTCCCGAATATCCGTTTATTCACAGTACCAACATCCAATTCGGCTACTCCACAGACAAACTGTGGCGGTTCGTGGACAAGCTGCTCACCAACAAGTGTTTCAAATTTTTCGGCAGTGGCCTATTATTTTGGTCGCGAATTGTTTACCAACAAAGCGTTGAATGTTCCGGTAGGCATTATCCACGATTCCTACAGCGGTTCTTCCATTCAGGCATGGATGAAACAATCGGTTTTGACAAACGATGCAGAACTTAAAGCTAAATACATTGATGGCACTTTTACGGCAACCGAAACAAAACCGTATTTGCTTTACAACGCCATGATTGCGCCCATTATTCCTTTTGCCATAAAAGGCGTAGTTTGGTATCAGGGAGAATCGAACGCATTGGATGGCGCAACCTATACCAAAGCAAACATTGCGATGATCAATGATTGGCGGACCGATTGGGGAATTTATTTTTCGTTTTATGCTGTACAATTGACACCACGTTTTTGGAGCACCACACAGGTAAAAGATTTGGGTTATAGCCGTTCCATGTTTCGCGAAGCACAGACAAATATTCAAATAGCACAAAAAACAGGCATTGTAGTAACAAGTGATTTAATGCTGAATGCTGCCGAACTAACTTATGCTCATACTCGCATGAAAAAAGAAGTGGGTCAACGGCTTGCGTATTGGGCATTGGCAAAAGATTATGGCCAAACCATTCAATATCTTGGTCCGAAATATCAGGCATTTACAATAGAAGGAAATAAAGCTCGCATTAGTTTTACAGTTGAATCATTGGGAGGCGGATTAATAACCAAAGATGGACTGAATCCTAAGTGTTTCAAAATTGCAGGTAGCGATATGAAATTTTATCCTGCATTAGCAATTATTGATGGGAATACGATTGTAGTTTCGTCGACTTCTGTAAATTCTCCGGTGGCTGTTCGATATGCGTTTACCGAAGGTGCAATGACAAATTTACAAAACAAAGAAGGTATCGCGGCGTTTCCGTTCAGAACTGATGCCTGGACAACCGTAACGTATATGGATTTGCCGGAAGTTACAGCCGTTGATAAAACCGAATTAAATTCGATAAAATTATTTCCAAATCCGTTTCAACATATTTTTTTTGTTGATGGGTTAAACTCTGGAATCAAAGACCTTGAAATGATTGACTTAAGTGGTAAAAGTTTAAGCTTTGAGTCTGAACAAAAAAGCTCAGGTCTGGAAATTAATGGTTCTGATTTGGTTGCAGGAGTTTATTTTTTGAAAATCGTAGATAATGATATGAATATATACAATTTCAAAGTGATAAAATTATAAGTTTAATTGCCATGATTCAGCTTAATAAATGCTTAAAATTATTCTTTACCAGTTTATTGCTTACCATATTTTCAGAAGTTTTTGCACAATCTTTTCCCGTGGTTCGTATTCCGGTTGAACAACGAAATTTCACAAGTACTGCCATTGAAAATGAAATTACAGCAATACAGAAAAAAATGAAAGACCCTGAACTGGCATGGATGTTTGGCAACTGTTTTCCCAATACACTCGACAGAACTATCAATTTCACAACTACGAACGGGAAACCGGATACTTTTGTGATTACCGGTGATATTTTTGCCATGTGGTTACGCGATTCGTCGGCACAGGTATGGCCTTATCTACCATTTATGCAACAGGATAAAAAACTTCAACAGTTGATTGCCGGAGTAATTAATCGTCAAATTAACAGCGTATTAATTGATCCGTATGCCAATGCATTTAACCGCGAAAAAGAAGGCAGTGAATGGCAAACCGACATTACCACCATGCGCCCGGAACTGCACGAGCGTAAATGGGAATTGGATGGACTTTGTTACGTTATTCGCCTGAGTTACGAATACTGGAAAAAAACTGGCGATGCTTCCTGTTTTGATACTGATTGGCAAAATGCCATGAAGCTAATTGTAAAAACTTTTCACGAGCAGCAACGCAAAACAGATAATGGTCCCTACCGCTTTTTGCGTAAAACCGAGAAAGCCTCTGACACTCAATTTGGCAATGGATATGGCAATCCTTTTCGCCCCACAGGAATGATTTGTTCAATGTTTCGTCCTTCGGATGATGCCACTACGTATGCTTTTATGATTCCTTCCAATTGCTTTGCAGTAGTTTCGCTCCATCAGTTGGCAGAAATTGAGAAAGCATTGAAAGTGGAAAATGATTTTGCTTCCGAATGTTTAATCTTAGCAAATGAAATAGATGCCTCCATTCAGAAATATGGTATCATAAAACATCCTAAATACGGTAAAATATACGCCTACGAGGTGGATGGTTTTGGTAATTATCTGATGATGGACGATGCCGGTGCACCTTCTTTATTGAGTTTACCTTATTTGGGTTATTGCGATCTAAAAAATCCGGTTTATAAAAACACCCGCCGTTTTGTGTGGAGCGACGACAATCCTTATTTTTACAAAGGTTCTGTCGCTGAAGGAATTGGAGGACCGCACATTGGACAAGATATGGTTTGGCCAATGGCAATTATTATGAAAGCACTAACTTCGAACGACAAAAATGAAATCACACAATGTATTAAAGCACTAAAAGTTACCCATGCTGGAACAGGTTTTATGCACGAATCGTTCAATAAAAACAATCCGGCTAATTTTACCCGTCCTTGGTTTTCATGGGCCAATACACTTTTCGGAGAACTGATAATCAAAGTTGAAAATGAATTTCCTGAATTATTGAAATAGAAGAAATTACAAAACTATTCACAATTAATTGAATTATCTAAAATAATAACTCCGGGAAAAATCTCTTTATTCGTGTTTATGAAGCTTATTAGTCAACTTCCGGCAAAACAATTGAGTTTTTTTGTGTGCGAAGCATTATGATTTAATAGTATAGTAAGTAAGCAAAATAATATATACTTATTCTGCTTTCCTAGACTATCTTTGTATAATCAGAATCCAACCTTTAAAATCTAATGATAATGAAAAGAAATCTACTCACCCTCATTGCGTTCTGTTCTGTTCTATCAATTTTTACATCTATGGCAATTTCACCTGATCCATTGGTGATTACCTATAACGATGGTGTTAAGAACAACACGACATATTATTATTCCGATAAAGGATCAACATTGACCTATATTCAAGATCCTGATAATTCACTGACTCTTGATACGGTAATGCAATATGTAAGAACCTCCTCATCTACTTACAGTTATGCTGGTCCTCAATGGTCTGGCGCTTCATTTAATAATAGCAATGGCGTTTCGGTCGGATCAACAGACCCATTAACACAGTATAAATATTTAATAGTCAGAGCAAAACAAACCACAACAACTCCATTTTACATTTCATTACAACAAATTGCCGGAAATTCGGCTCTTAAAATTAATGATTTGCAATCGGTTAATTCTGCCGTTGCCAATAAATGGGTCGATTACGTTTTTAATTTATCTTCCGGTACAAATATTCCCAATACCTTTTTATTACTCATGTTGATGCCCGAAAAAGGGTTGGTTTCTTCAACAAGTTTTATCAACAAAATTTTCTTTACCAATGAGCCATCTTATGATATTTCAGCTCTGACCCCTACTGCTACTTTTGCCCGTACAGCCAATACAATTGACTTAGTGTGGACGGCTATAGCGGGTGCAACTTCGTATAAAATTTTAGATGGCAATGACAATGTTGTTAAGGAAAACATAAGCGGTTTGTCAACATCTTTTAGCAATTTAACTCCAAATTCAACCTATACTTATAAAGTGGTAGGTGTAAATGCATTTTCCGAATCTAAAAAAAGTACGGTTGTAGCCGACACACGTAAACAAAAAGGAGATAATTATGAAGTAATTGACAATTTTCAGGGAACAACAAATAATGGCTGGGCAACCCTTGGAAGTGTTATCACTGTTCCATTTTCAAATCCGGCAACTACCGGAATAAATACCTCTTCAAACTGTGCAAAGGTTGTAATTGATATCAATAAAGACAATTATAGCGGAATGACCAATGCCAAAGAAAGAATTGATGTCGGACCAAATGCCCAGTACAAGTATTTACATGCCAAAATGTTTCGCGATGCCGACAACGGTGGTTTTGGCGTAACGTTGAATGCCCGAACTGATATTACGCAAGCACAATTGAGTTTAACTCCTCAACCCTTTGCTGCTACCATGGTTGATGGCACATGGGATGATTATGTTTTTAATTTACAAACAATTAGCTCTACAAATAAATCCTTTTTCGGGTTTTATTTTAAACCAAATCAAACAACTACTGCTAAAACAAATCTGGCAACTGTTTCCTATATCGACGATGTCTATCTTAGCAATGAAATTGCAACTATCAATATCAACACAGGCGTTTTTTTGCCTTCAATGAATAATCAGAATAATGGATTGGTTGTTGTTGAAGGTCATAATCTAAAGTTTAAAGTCTCTGACGGTTCAGTTGAAGTTTATAACGCTATTGGTCGGTTGGTTGAAAATCAAAACAATACCAATTCCAACATTCAACTTAAAACTGGAGGTGTTTATTTGATAAAAGTAAAATCTGCAACCGAAATTAGAGTGCAAAAGGTGTTGGTTCAATAATTCTGTTACCTGAGGATACTAACTTTCCTTTAAATAAATCGCATCGAATCAAGTTCCTTTTGACTTAATCCACCCCTCGAAATCTGATAAAAATGAGAATCATAACCTTACTGTCACTGTTTTTTTTAATACTTGTTCAATCTGCTTTTGCCCAAAAAAATATTGTTTCGGGTAATGTTACTGATGAAAGTGGGGCTGCTTTACCATGGGTAAATGTTGCCATAAAAGGTTCTACGGTTGGAATGGTTACCAACAAAGATGGTTTTTTTTCGTTGCAACTAACAAAAAGTAAAGAGACATTTATTTTTACTTCTATAGGTTATGTAAAAAAGGAAATTGAAGCAAATAGTGGAACGCCCTTAAATATCACTATGATACAAAGTTCAGTTTCATTGGATGAAGTCGTTGTGTCGGTTGGGTACGGAACGGTTCGAAAAAGGGACGTAACTGGTGCCATTGTTTCGTTGTCGAGCAAGGAAATTGAGCAAAAAGTTTCAACCAATTTACTTGAAGCCCTGCAAGGTCAAAGTGCCGGTGTTCAGATTGTTGCCGGTTCAGGACAACCGGGCGAAAGTGCATCCATCCGAATCAGGGGAACATCTACATTCAACGATGGTGGAATTACTCCGCTTTATGTAGTTGACGGTGTGCCAATGGATAATATCGATGGTATCAATCCTTCTGATGTTCAATCCATTGAAGTATTAAAAGATGCTGCTTCGGCTGCCATTTATGGGTCACGGTCGGCAAATGGTGTAATCCTGGTCACTACCAAACAAGGCACAAAAAGTAAACCGGTAATTAATGCACAGTACATTCATTCCTGGAGTGTATTGTCGCACAAACTGCCTCAGGTAACTCCCGCTCAATTTATGAAATTTCGTCAAAACCGTTTAAATTATCTGTTAGGCGAAGGAAACGGCTATGTAAGCAATAAAGCGTATATGGCTGATTCGGCAATTCTTAACGATCCATATAATTCGATGTTTAATGCCAACAATGATTATCAGAATATGGCGTTTCAGGTGGGCGAAAAAAACCAGCTTGATATAAGCCTTGGCGGTGGAACTGATGTAAGCAAATACTATTTAAGTACAGGATATTACGGCGAAACGGGAATTATTCCAAGTACCGGTTATCAACGATTAACCGTGCGTTTGAATGCCGATTATAAAGCTTCTAAAAAATTGACATTATTCAGCAAATTATCCATGTTGTATGGCAAAAAAGAAGGTATCGATGAATATGGTTACCTGAATTCTTTGATGCAACGGATTCCAAATCTTTCGGTATTTTTTCCGGATGAAACCTTAGTTGGAAAGCTTTATGGCTTGAATCCACTGGCTGCAACAATTGCCACCAATTTTACGCAAACCTATAAAGGTACTTTTTTTCAATCGGCAGAATATCAAATTTTGCCGCAATTGAAATTTACGACCAACTTCAATCTCAACTATGAAATAGCCAAAACCAAGCAATTGACACCCAGCATACTATATGATGAAAATCAAACTTCAAATGAAGGAAAATCGTACACAAACATGAACTGGAGTTGGATGAATGAGAACTATTTGAGTTATTCCAATAAATTTAATAAAGTGCACAATTTCAATGCATTATTGGGTGTAAGTGTGCAGGAATGGGGATTTGAAAGCGATCGGTTTGAAGGAAAAAATGCAGCTACCGATGCATTATACACCATGAATGCTTTTGCAGCCAATTATAACCTGACGACTACCCGTACCGATGCCTCTTCACATACCATGGCTTCCGCCTTTAGCCGTTTGTCATACGATTATAAATCACGCTATTTGTTTAACGCCAATATCCGTGCAGATGGTTCATCCCGATTTGCTCCAAACAATAAATGGGGTGCATTTCCTTCGGCATCTTTTGCGTGGCGGTTGAGTGACGAGCCGTTTATGAAATTCAGCAAAACTTTTTTAAACGATGCCAAAGCCCGTATTGGTTATGGAATTACCGGAAATGAGTCCATTGGCGATTATGAATACATGGCCTCCTACAATGTGGGTGGCATTTACGATGGAATAAGCAGTCTGGATGCTTCGCGCATTGCCGTTGATAATTTAAGTTGGGAACAAACTGCACAAACCAACGTTGGGTTGGATTTGCGACTTTTTGATAGCCGGATTTTAATTTCGGCCGATTATTATGTAAAGCAAACTGACAGACTTCTTGCCAATTATCCAATGCCAAAGGAAATTGGATTTAACTCTGTGCGTCGGAATATCGGATCTATCGACAACCGTGGTTGGGAATTCTCCATTTCAGCCGATATTATTCAACAAAAGGACTTTAAATGGCAGGCTTCTTTCAATTTGGCTTCAAACGAAAATCTAATCACCAAACTTTCTGATGGAAAACCTTATGTTCTAAACGATCAGTTTTTAGTAGCTGAAGGGGGTAAAATTGGAGATTTTTATGGGTATAAATCCGAAGGCGTTTTTCAGTATAATCAATCCAATGCTTTTACAAAAAACTGGGAACAACTGACACCTATTTTTCTAAAAAATGCTAATGGATCGCTTCAAACCGACCTGACAGGAAAATATATTTTAGATAAATACCAACTCAATGGCACAGACTACAATGGGGAGGTAAGAACTAAAAAACTACCCGATGGAACTCCATTAAGAGGTGGTGATTATAATTGGCTAAATGCTTCGGGTGATAGTTTAGGGTTGATAACTCCGGATGACAAATTGGTTTTGTCCAATGCTCAAGCCCTGTTTTTTGGCGGTTTAAATACCAATATTGTCTATAAATCTTTTACTTTAGCCGTGTCTTTCTACTTTTCAATAGGTGGTCAGATTTACAATAAAGTGAAATACGATCGCGACCGGTTTCAGTGGAGTTCAACAGTGCCAACTCTTGATGCCATGGAAACGGCTTGGTTCAAACAAGGTGATATAGCCAATTATTCGCGGCCCTATCAGGATTATTTTGCAAACGATAGATCGTTGAATTCTATTTACCTGGAAGATGCTTCATATATTAAATTGCGAAGCATAAAACTGGGTTATAACATTCCCAAAAAACTGGCAAAAAAACTGAATCTCAAGGAAATGAATATTTATGGTTATGTAAATAATGCTTTGACCTGGACAGCCTATTCGGGTTTCGATCCGGAATTTTCGACAGAAAGTGCCCTTTCGATAGGAATAGATTACAATCGCTATCCCAAAAAACGCGAATTTGGACTTGGATTAACCATTAACCTCTAAAAGCCATGAAAAATAAGAAAAACATACTGATATTCCTTGGCTCACTTGCTTTAATTAGTCTAACTTCCTGCACCGACTGGTTGAATAGACAACCCATAAGCGAAGTTCCGGCCAGTCAAATGTGGAAATCCAGACGTGATGTGCAAGCTGGTGTAAACAATATTTATGTCAACTTTAGAAACACCATGCGCAATAACTTCTTTCAATGGGGAGAATTACGAGCCGATAATTTTGAATCGAAATTTGGAACTGCTGATGATCCGGACATGTTATCCCGAAATCAATTAACCAATTCGATGTCCTGCACTTTGTGGACAGGTATATACGCTACCATCAACGATGCCAATGCCGCCATAGCTCACATTCACGAAGCAGAAGTGCCAGACGAAGTAGAGAAAAATGATTTTATTGGTCAGGCTTATGCCATGCGGGCGTTGAGTTATTTTTATGCCGTAAGGGTTTGGGGCGATGTTCCGGTGTATTTAGTCCCCACCGAAAACAACAATAACATTCAACTTTCAGCCAGAATTGACAGAAAAAAAGTGTTGACAGATGTTGTTTTGCCCGATTTGAATAAAGCACTGGAATTGTTAAGTCTAAACAACAAAGAGCGCAAACGTATCAGCCGTTTTTCGGTTTATGCTATCATGGCCGATGTGTATCTTTGGCTCGAAGACTGGGATAAAGTAAATCAAACTATCGACCTGTTCAATACTGCCACAGGTGGAACTCAACTTCAGTTTGAGACTGATATTACCAAGGTAAAACAATATCTTTCGGTGGATTTAAACAATAAAAAATCCGATAATGATTATTCGAAAGATGAATATGGAAGTGCTAAGGAACTCATTTTTGTAGTGCATTTTGATATTCAGGAATATCCTTCCGGCAGTTATATCTGGACACTTTTTGGTGGTGGTGGTTCAGGTATTGATAATGGTGCAGGCAGTGTAAAACTTACTACCGATTTTACCAATTTATTTGCCGCAACCAACAATCGGTCGGGTGATAAACGCAAGGATTATTTTGTGAATACTTCCGGCTCTTCCCTCAGCAAGTACATTCCGGCAGGTTCGGAAGTGGCATCTCCGCAATGGATTCAGTGCGAAATGGCATATCCGGTGTATCGAACCACGGATTTGTATTTTATGAAAGCTGAAGCATTGGCAAGACTGTCACGATGGTCTGATGCGTTGGCTATAATCAACGAAAGCATCCGGAAACGTGCTTCAGGAGGCGTTCTCACTGCCGACATTTATGCCAAATCCAAAACAATCACCGACTTTGTTTCGGTGGAAGATCTGGTGGATTATATTTTGGAAGAAAAGCGAATTGATTTGGTTGGCGAAGGAAAGCGTTGGTTCGATTTGGTGAGAACCGGACGTTGGGTAAACCTGACTAAAATTAAAAATGTGAATCAAACTTTATTTCCCATTCATTATTCACATATTGAGGAAAATAAAGATTACATTTTTCAAAATATTGGTTACTAAACAATGCTCAACATATTAACCATGAAACAGTTAAAGTTCAATATAATTACAATCATCTGCCTATCAATCATCACGTTGAGTAGCTGCAATTTGGCTTTGCAAACTGATGCCGTCTATGAAGGAGTTGCATTAGATCCGCATGTAAATATGACTGCATTGGCATATCTTAATAGCAAACCGGAATTATCGGATATGGTTGATGCGATTGAGCGTGCCGGGTTGGATACAATTTATTCTCAAACCAAGATAAAATACACTTTTCTAATTATTAAAAATCCGGCATTGACCGATTGGGCAAATCGCTTGGGTTATTTGTCGGTAAAAAGTGTGCCGAAAGAAACTGTTCAAAACCTTTTAAAATACCACGTTATTGTTGGCGAGTACTCCGGTTATCATAAACCGACACCGGTTGTGCCTATTTATGTGCGAAATTTGCTCAAAGGCGAAGATGCACTTATTACCTTTAAAATTTCAAAATCGGCATGGCCTACGTATGACCTTGCCGTTACCACTGGAAATGTGTCTATCAATACCCTGGGTTCAAATGGATCGAGTTTGTCAATAAGCTCAACAACTACCAATATCCTGACAACGAATGGCGTAGTTCATATTTTTCCAAAACTATCTTATTATCAACGAGATATAAATTATACACCCCTATTTGTTCCAAAAAATTATTAGGGAAATATTCAAACTTAATCTGTTATGAAAAACATATATTTCAATATTTTTATAATTTCTACCTGTCTGTTTGGAAGCTTTTTATCGTGTAAGGATAGTGGCATTCCCATTACCGGCAATGTACCCCAAATATCGTTTGTTTGCGACACACTAGTTGCCGACTTAAATAAGGCAACCAATGTACCTATTGTAGCTGTTATTTCTTCCGAAGTGGGCTTGACTTCGGTAGCAATGAGCATAGAAAAAACGAATGGTGAAAGTGTTTTATACAAAGAAGATAAATCGTTTTTTGATTCGAAGCAGTATTCGCTTACCGAAAGACCACTTTACGAGGAAAATTTCAAAAATTTCAAGGTAATTGCTACCGACAAAGCCGGAAAATCAACCAGCACTTTGATACCTTTCAAAATTATTGGGTATAAAAATGCTCCTATTGTAAAGTTTGAACTTGCTTCCATTGTTATAAATGAAATGAATGGCGACATCACGCCACGAACAAAATTTAATGTGACCGCTTCAACCAATTTGAAAAGTCTGGTAGTTAGCCGGTATTTTAAAAATGAAACCCCACAGGTTTTATTGACTGAAAATTTTATCGACAACGCTGTTTTTACAACAACGTATAGCTATAATGACAGCATTATTTATACCGAAAATGATATTGCCATTCAGGTTACAGCCGTTGATGCGTACGGAAAATCTAAAATTGAAACTTTGCAAATAACGTACACTTCAATTCCTGTACCTGCAATTTCAAATCTAAATCCTGCAAAATTTACGGTAGATGTAAATGCAACTGCCAATCTGGGCTTTACAGCAACTTCATTGGTAGGTGTAATGCAAATAAAGTTAATTGCAATGCACAAAACCCTTGAAAGTACCGAACTGTCATCGATTGATTATCCGGCTTTTGATAAAAATGTGACTTTTTCAAAAAGTCTGACTTTCAGCGATGAAGCTATGAGCGGAATAAAAATTGTGGTAACAGACAAAAACAACAAAAAAGTGGAGAAAATCGTTTCCGCCGCTGTTGGGTTGGATTATATTGCCGATCAGTGGCTGGGCAGCCAGTTCTACACTAGAGGAATACCCGAAGAACCTGGCGTTTACGGGATGTATTCGCTTAAACTAAAACAGGGTATTTCTATTTACGATGCATATACAACTCCTTCCAATGTCGATTTTCTGTTTTATATGTACGATCAGGCTTCAGGAACTGCAGCCGCACGTTTTCTTTCACCACTCATTCCGAGCGATGCCGGAAGATACAAAAACGGACCTTGGTATATTGATTTAATGCACACGCCATCAATTCCTTATTTTGATGCATGGACTGGCTTGAATGCCACCAAATATTTACAGTTAGATGCAACCGCTCAGGGATTTACATTCGATAATGCGACACTGGCTGATTTGAAGAAAATAGTAAAATCAACCATCAACCTGGAACGCTTGAGGGGAACAACCGTGCCAGCCGAAAAAATAGAAGCGGGTTATGTTTATCTTTTCAAAACTGGAGTCAACTCGTCGGCTGGCAGCGAGAAAATAGGTTTGTTTAAAATCGAAGAACTGAAATATTTCAGCACCATGCCTGCTGTTACACATACCTGGGGCACAGCCGGAAAAGTTACCGAGATTGGAAAGCTTCGTATCACGATTAAAATGCCAAAGTAAAATATGAAAATATTTATGAACAAGAAAATTTCTATCATTTTATTATCCATCTTGTTTGCAGGAATTCTAAAAGCACAATCTTATGATGTTGTGGTGTATGGGGCAAGTTCTGCTGGAGTAACTGCTGCTATTCAGGTGTCTCGGATGAACAAAAAAGTGTTGCTTGTAAGTACAAATCAACAAGTTGGCGGCTTGACCAGTTCAGGTTTGGGCGCCACAGATATTAATCAACACACGGTTATTGGCGGTATCTCGCGCGAATTTTACCAACGGATTTACAGTTATTATGCCAATCCAACATCCTGGACATCTCAAACTCCCGATGAATATTTTGTGAATACACTGGGTAAATTCTTTTGGAAAGGACGTAGCGATGTGTTGAAAATGCAATGGATGTTCGAACCACATGCAGCACAAAAAGTATTTAAAGAAATGCTATCCAATGCGGCAGTTGAAATTGCTTATAATCAACGCTTAGACTTAAAAAAAGGAGTTGTAAAAACAGGAACCGCTATCCAAAGCATAAAGATGGAAAGTGGAAAAGTGTATACCGCAAAAATGTTTATTGACGCTACTTACGAAGGTGATTTGATGGCAAAATCAGGGGTAAAATATACAGTTGGTCGTGAAGCAAATAGCCAATACGGCGAATCGTTTAACGGAGTTCTCAAAGACAAATTATTCGGAGGCGGAAAACAATCTGTCGATCCTTATATCGAAGAGGGAAATCCTAAATCGGGTTTATTGCCTTACATCGAATCAAAAGCTCCGGGTGCAAATGGAGATGCAGACCACCGCGTGCAAGCATATTGCTATCGCTTTACCTTAAGCAAAGACTCTCTGAATCAAATTCCTATCACAAAACCAAAAAATTACAATCCACTTTGGTATGAATTATATGGTCATTTATATAAATTGAATCCCAAAATTGGCATCGATCAATTGCTTACTTTGACGCCATTGCCCAATAAAAAAACAGATACCAATCATGCTGATTTTATTGGTGCAAGCTATACCTGGGCAGAAGCAAATTACAAACAACGGGATAAATTGGCACAAATGCACAAAGATTATGCATTGGGTAAACTTTGGTTTATGGTATCTGACCCACGAATTCCTGAGCGCGTCAAGGCTGAAATAAAAAAATACGGGTTGGCAAAAGATGAATTTAAAGACAATGAAAATTTTCCATATCAAATTTATATTCGTGAAGCCCGCCGGATGGTCAGCGAGTATGTAATGACTGAAAACAATGTGACCAGAACTGTCGTTGCTCCCGAAAGTGTAGCACTCGGAACTTATTGGCTCGATTCGCATGTAGTGTCGTATTTTGTAGACGAGAACAACCAACTTTGGAGCGAAGGTGCTTTCTGGAAAGGTGAAAATATTTATCCTATCGCTTATAAAAGTATCGTACCAAAACAAAAAGAATGCAGCAATTTGCTGGTTCCTGTTTGCCTGTCGAGTACACATGCAGCTTATGGTTCCATACGTATGGAACCGGTATATATGGTGCTGGGACAATCGGCTGCAACTGCGGCATGTTTGGCAATTAATGAAAAAGTCGATGTACAAAACTTAGCTTATAATAAGTTGGAACAACGGTTGCTTAAGGATAAGCAAATTTTGGAAAAACCATAATTTCAAAAAAAAAAAATCAAAAAAATACAATCATGAAAAACTCAATTCACAATCAAAAATTCAGTATCGCAGTTTTACTTTGCTTTTTCTCCATCAGTCAAGTGATGGCAGCAACTACTCCCAAATGGAAAGTGGCAATTCAGGGCAATAAAAATTCCGATTACTACAAATCCATTGCTGCAATTAACAACGATACGGTTTATGTTGTAACAAATACCGCCAAGGTTCTTAGAACAACTGATGCGGGAACAAATTGGACATCAACTAATTTGCCGTCGTGGGGAAGTGGTTTCCAGCCCAGATCCATTAGTTTTGCCAATGCCAAAGTGGGTTATGTTGCCGGCGATAACAGCATTGCCAAAACAGTTGACAACGGAAAAACATGGACAAAACTGACCGACCCGGGAACAGGAATTTTAATCACATCCGTTTTTGCAATAAGTGCCGACACCTGCTATTTTGGAGCTAAAGGCAGCGTTTATTACACTTACGATGGTGGAAAAACTATTAATTCAACTTCTGTTGGTGGTGGTTTGTCGAGTATTTTTGTAACCAAACAAGGCACTGTTTATCGTTGCGGAAGCGATGGCGGAATTTATAAAAGTACAAATAAGGCTTTATCATTCAAATGTTTATCGAATAAAATTATAGGCTCATTTATCGATAACCAAATTCCCGGAATATTTTTCGCCGATGAAAATACCGGTTATGCTATCGGACTTAAAAAAACAGGTGAAGTCCCATTTGCCAATAATATTGTAAAAACCACAAATGCAGGAAATGCCTGGACAGGAGCTGCGATTGGAATTGGTTCATCTGCCAATACAAAAGGTCCAATGGCCGTTTGTATTCCAACTTCCGGAATTGGTTATGTGGTTGGAGTTATTCCATCTGAAGGTGAAATTTATATTATGAAAACAACCGATGCAGGAGTAACATTTAGTAAGGACTCTGAAGGTGCTGTTGCTACTGATTATTATGCTGTGGCTGTTACTCCGCGAGGAGATGTATATGTTGCTGGCAATGGATGTGTAATAACCCGAAAAGCTGCTAAATAATTAATTTTGAATACTTTCAAACCATTAAAATGAATCGTTTCTATTTATTTTCAGTTTTAATATTTTTTATTTTCAGTTCTTTTTCCTGCAAAGATAAAGAAGTGATTGAAAATCCGCCGGTTGTAGTGGATACATTCAAATATGAAGTTTCCAAGCCAATTTCGGAAGTACTGGGCGTGACTCATGCAGGTGGCAGATACCATTTTACTCCTAAAAATTTTCTGAAAGAAGGTGCTGATACGATTCAATTTCTTGGAACGAAAGTAATTAAGTTGTGGTTTTCGAGAGGTTCATCATCTGGTATGCAAGATGCTTACTTTTATAATTCAACCTGGCCGACCGATATAAAATCTCTCAAGGAATTGGCTCAAACAGATTATTTTAAGCAGATTTTCAACATGCCATTTTCCACTTTTATTTTGGAAGCAATGGATGTTGATGCATCATATTGGAAAGCCGGAATGCCTATAGATAAGCAATTGGCAGTACAAACTGAATTTTATGATTTAACAAAATACCTTCTGCAAACTTACAAAAATACCAACAAAAAATTCATACTTCAAAATTGGGAAGGTGACAATGCACTGGCCATTTCAAAAATAGAACCTGCGCAGTTGCATACAGCTTTGGATGGTATGACAAAATGGTGCAATGCACGTCAGGAAGGCGTTAACAAAGCCCGAAAAGAGATGGGTTCAGTTGGTGTGTTAGTGGCACATTGCTTTGAAATGAATATAGTATTGCCCGACCCCGGAACTGCAGAATCGACAGTTTTGGTTGTGGATAGCGTTGTTCCAAATACTTATTCCGATTTGTATTCACTTTCATCTTGGGGAACCCGACTGCCGGGTGACGAGTATAAACTTACGGCAAAACTAAATTATATTGCCTCAAAAGCTCCCGATAGCAAATTGTATGGACCTAAGAATGTGATGTTGGGAGAGTTTGGTCGGGACGAAATTAGTGGATGGAATGCAAGTGTTCCATTTAACGCTCAATCGGGTGAATTACAGCGGGTTTCAATAGCCAATCAAATTAAATATGCCACCGAATGGGGCGTTCCTTATTTGGTTTACTGGCAGATTTTTTGCAATGAAACACGTACCGGCGTAGCTTTTACCAAAGGCGACAACATGCAAAATAATCAGATGAAAGGTTTTTGGCTGATACGTGCCGATGGAACTTATACCCCGACGTGGAATTATTTCAAAACTTTATTTATTGAAAATAAAACCGTCAAAACTCAACAACCCAAAATTTAAAAAGACTTTGTTATGATATATTCGTTAAATCAGGCTCAAATCATTGAAAATACAGACCCAATCTTTAAGTCCCCTCATCGGGGGGATTTAGGGGGGCTTCATAATCTAATGAAAAAACTCTTTATCTTAACCGTCCTTTTATCAACAATATCGCTCTGTAAAGCTGAAGATATTAATAAATTCAACTACATAATTGGTACACAAACCATCGGTCCGAAATATCAGTTTACGAACGAATCCATGTTGATTGAAACTGCCAGACAAATACGTGCTATGGGTTCCAATATCCTAAAGATAACATTGGATTCAAAGCAGCAAAATCTTTCCGGTGAACTCAAAACCCTGAAAGATGTGGTGCAAAAAGACACTTCCATGCAAAAAGTGTTGAGTATGGATTTTAGCTATTACTTTTTCTGGGCGTATGAACTTTCATCCAAAACAGGCAAACCGGTTAATTCATTTATTGATGGATTGACCGATGCAGAAGCAGATGATGCATATAAGCAGATGTATGATTTGTCGTGCTATTTGCTTACGAAATTCTCAGGGACTGGAAAAGCTTTTTATCTGGGCAATTGGGAAGGCGACTGGCATTTATTCCGGAATTACAACATCAAACAAGAGCCTGATCCAGCAGCTATTACCGGAATGACACGATGGCTGCAAGTGCGTCAAAAAGCCGTGGATGATGCTAAGCGGGATACAAATCATAAAAACGTACAACTCTATTTCTATGTAGAACTCAATCAGTCTGCCATTGCAATGGAAGGAAAAACCTGTGTGGCCAATAGTATTTTGCCAACAGTAAATCCCGATTTTGTTTCATTTTCTTCGTATGATGCCACCAATCCACCTAAAAGCTATGAAGAAATGCAGTCAACACTTACCAAAGCATTGAACCATATTGAAAGTAAATTGCAAAAAAAAGCTGGATTACCCGATGGAAAACGTGTGTTTATTGGCGAATTTGGATGGCCGGAAATAAAAACAACACAAACTCTTCAAGTTACAAAAACCAAATGGGTAGCACGTACCGCCATGGTTTATGGTTGCCCTTTTGTGCTTTGGTGGGAAATGTATAACAACGAGATTGACGCCAAAACAAATCAACAGATTGGTTATTGGCTTATTACCGATAAAAATGAAAAAACGCAACTTTACTTTGTTTTGCAAGCGTTTTACAAAGAATCTCGGGAGTATTTAAAACAGTTTAAAAACAAAAACAAAAAATTACCCTCACAACAACAATACCAT
>CAIKVR010000154.1 GCA_903830915.1 uncultured Bacteroidales bacterium | reverse complement strand
TTAAATATTTATACAAATGAAAAGTGCATTAACTAATATTACACACTAAAACCACAAAAATGAAAAGTGCTTTTATGTTTTTTAGTTACTAAAACCAATGAAATGAACAATGCTTTTGTGTTTTTTCGGACCAAAACTAACCGATGTATCAATGCATCGATCACTTTTTCGGCAAAAACTACTCGACGCACCGGTGCATCGAGCCCAAAACCGTATAAACATACAAAAAGCACAAGTGCATTGATTGGTTTTAGGGTAATATTTTAGCGATGCATAGTTCATTTTTGTGGTTTTAGTGTATCAGATGTGTTAATGCATTATTCATTTTTATAGTATCAGTCCGAAATATATTCGATGCATAATTCATTTTATTAGTTTTGGGGTGTTGGAAGTATACATGCATAGTTCATTTTATTGGTTTTGGTTGTGATTTTCAGTGAATGCATCCCGAAGGGATAAAATTTCAATAACCATGTGCAAATGTAGCGAAGCGAAACCCAATGCGGGGAGTCGATAATACCTGATAATACGACCCAGACGCAGGTGGAACAGTCCGAAAATAGTTCAACCACATTTAGGGTTGTAGTGCTATAGGTTCACTTACCCCGCACTTCGTACGAGAGTCAAGTACTTATTAATGGGGTGGCTCTCCTGAATGACAATCAGTATTTTATATACAAAAAAAACAGTGAAAATCTCACTGTTTTTTTTTGTAATCTGTTAGTGTATTTCAATCAAAATATTTTATAACCTATTGTTATCGAAAAGTTAGCTAAAACATCATTGAATTTTGAATTTGTAGGTGGATTATACCCATCTAAATCATCTGAAAACGCATATTGTATTCCGGCTTCAGCTCCAATGGTCAATCCATTTCTAAACTCATACTGATATCCAAAACCAACGGGAAGAATACCGGAGATTGAGCTTGGAACGTCAGTTTTCAGAACTGTGAAATTAGCTACACTCGGGTTTGATACATTAGCACTCAGTGCTCCTATACCTAAAAAAGCATATATAGAGTTTGGCGTTTGAAGTCTGAATTTTTCGCCAAATCTAAGGGTGTATTCTGCCCTAAATGTAAGCTCCAGTATATCGGAAGCATAAGAGTAAAAAGGGCTATGATATTTAGTCTTTGTATCAGCTCCTGTATAGTTCCCGTAAATTAAATTAATTCTGTATCCAAAATTTTCGGGAAATACTTGTTTGAAACTTATAGAAGTACTCCAGTTATTTCCATTTAATATTGATTTATCAAATAATGGACCATAAGTATCTGCAGAACAATAAGCCGGACCAGCAGAGAATATAAAATAACCACCGGCATCATACCGCTGACTACTTATCAAACCACTCCTTTGAGCATTCAGTCCATGAAAGAACAAACTCAAAAGAGTAAATAATATCAGAGTTTTTTTCATCTGGTTCTGTAACTTGCTTATCCTAAAAAAATTTTATGCAAAAATACTAACAATTATTTAATAAAAGTGTTTAATCTACACACAAAATACTACAAAAATGAATTTATTTTAATACCTGAAACTGCTGCCGCCAAGAAATTCTCTTAAGAGCGATGTTGGTGGAATTTCCCGATCATGGATTGGCACAAAATAATTTAAAAATTTCACAAGTCGATGGGCTTCAGTGTATTCGTCACAATACTTTGGTACTTCTGCCAAAATTGGTTCTGCATGTTTTTTCAGTACTGCCAATTCAAATAAAAGTGCTGAATTAAACATTACATCTGCTTCTTCCTGAAATGGAAAAATCCATTTTTCCTCTCCACGACG
>CAIKVR010000153.1 GCA_903830915.1 uncultured Bacteroidales bacterium | reverse complement strand
TTATTGGGGATATGTTTCAGCTTTCGCCTGTGGCATCAGATGAAGAATGGCGGTTGCTTAGCCAATACTATTCTAGCCCGTATTTCTTTCATAGTCAGGTCATTTTGCAACAACAACCGGTTTATATTGAACTTGATAAAATTTTCCGCCAAACAAACGGTGATTTTATTCGGGTGCTGAACGAAGTGCGAAATAACAGTCTGACCGAATCGGGATTAAAACTGCTTCAAAGTCGCTACAACCCGCTGTTTGTGCCACCATCCGACGACACCTACATTACCCTTACCACGCATAATTACAAAGCCGATCAGATAAATGCAGAAGAAATTTCGAAGATAAAAGGCAAAATTTATAGCTTTAAAGCTGAAATTCAGGGCGAATATCCTGAGAAAAGTTACCCAACTGAAAAAACGCTGGATTTGAAAATTGGTGCAAAAGTCATGTTTCTGAAAAACGATACCGAAACGCCCCGACGGTTTTTCAACGGAAAAATCGGGGTGATTGAAGATATTGAAGAGGATGCTATTTTTATAAAATGTCCTGAAGATATGGAAACCATCGAATTGACCAAAGCAGTATGGGAAAACATTCGATATTCCACCAATCCCACCACCAAACAAATTGAGGAAGAGGAACTTGGCAAATTTATTCAATATCCGTTGCGATTGGCATGGGCTATTACCATTCATAAAAGTCAGGGACTGACCTTCGACAAAGCAGTGATTGATGCCGGAGCGGCTTTTGCTGCCGGGCAGGTTTACGTGGCATTGAGCCGTTGCCGTTCGCTGGAAGGCATGGTGTTGCTGAGTAAAATCAATCCCAACACCATTCAGAATGATCGACAAATAGTTGAACATGAACGAAACAAACTTCCCATAGAAGAGCTTGAAATACAGCTGGATGAATCGCGAAATACGTATCGAAGTTTTATTCTGTTGCTACTTTTCGATTTCAAAAATATCGTCGGGCAAACATCGCGCTTACTGACAGAAACCAAAGAAGTGGAAAGCTCGTTTAACGAAGAAACTTTACCTTACCTAAACGATTTACTGCATCAGGGACAGGCATTGCAGGAAGTTGCCGGAAAATTTCAGGGACAATTGCAACGGATTTTCGACTCGCGGCCCGTAAATGAGGAGTATTTGCAGGAACGCATTGCTGCCGCCATTGATTTTTTCATGGAAAAGATGCAAAATCTGGCTGAAACACTGCGTCAATCGCCTGCTGTGTCGGATAGCCGAAGCAATGGCTCGGATTATACAGAAAACATCAAGATGATTTTCTCGAATATCACACAGAAAATCTTCTTAATGAAAGGACAGAAACTTAAATTCACGTTGGAAGATTATTTTATTTTGAAAAACACCTTTATACTGCCAGAGTTCAACGTAAATGCTTATGCCAAAACTAGTTCAACAAAGAAACTAACCACCCGTCAACCCGAATTATATCGCCGGTTAATGACTGTTAGGAATCAGTTATGCGAACCACGTGATTTACCAATTTATCTTGTTGCCGGAAGTCAAACTTTGAATGAAATGTCGGACTATCTGCCTCAGAATGAGAATGAGTTGTTACAGATAAGCGGATTTGGCCCTGCGAAGGTGGAGAAATACGGCAAACCATTTTTGGATGTCATTAATACCTATTGCAAAGAACACAAGCTGGAATCGCTAATGCACGAAAAGCAAAGCACCAAGCGTGAACGTAAAGAAAAAAAACCGGTCGGTGAAACTTTCCGCACAACGCTGGAGCAGTACAAAGCCGGAAAATCGATTGAGGAAATAGCATTTTCACGAAACTTAGCAACCACCACGATTATTGGTCATTTAGAACGCTTTATTGTGTCAGGCGAGCTAAATATTGAAGGATTTGTTTCGCTTGAGAAGCGTCAGAAAGCCATGGAAATGATTAAAACCGGAACAGAAACCGGTTCCATTTTTGAAATGCTGAGCAGTTTTATGGATTACACCGAAGTAAAAATGATGTTGGCGTGGCTTAGAAGTGGCAAAAAATAGACTGATAACACTTTATAAATCAGATTGTCGTACCTTTGTAGCATGAATCGACAAACTATTCTCGAAAAACTGAGCATTGAAACGCTCAACCCCATGCAAAATG
>CAIKVR010000152.1 GCA_903830915.1 uncultured Bacteroidales bacterium | reverse complement strand
TTTGCCGACATCAGTAACGGTAGCGCCAGCAATAAGTCCTGAATGGAAGTTCTGTGATTGTGCCATAGAAAACAGCAGCAAAAAAGATGTAATGAATAATATAAAATGTCTCATAATAGTTTCATTATTTAAAAACATTAGTGTCCGACTAAATTTTAAAACAATTTAAATTGATAAACTGGAACGGCTTCAACAACTCTCCATGCAAAAATAGGTTTTTTAAGGAACTCTATCAAATCAACATAACTCATCAAATGTAAACGGATAATAGTTGCTATATTTGAGAAAGCAAATCTCACATTCGCTTTTTTCTTGATAATACTTAAAAGTAGGTGAGCAATCAATGTTACCCATATCTGTATTTTAATAGCATTTTCGCTATCTCCAAGAAAATATCTTAATTGAAAATTTTGCTTAAGCTTTTTAAAAAGCAATTCTATTTGCCAGCGGTTCTTGTAAATCAGAGCCACCTCCTCAGCCGATATTTTAAAGTTATTGGTAATAAAGACAAATAGACGGTTATCATCATCAATAAAAGTTACACGCCTTAATGTTACTGTCTTGATTTGCTTACCATCTTTATATTCCAGTTTTATTTTCTCTTCCTTTATCACTCCGGTATTTACATCGTGTTCCTGTATTACCTTAATAACCTTATACACCGCATTATCTTTCATTCGTGTTACGAAGTATAATTTACGAACCGTCCATTCTGCAAACAGTTTGTACTTATTATATGCCTTGTCAAAGACAACAAAACTGTTTTTTGGCAAATCAATAAATTTCAGGAATGTGCTGTCATGAACTTTAGCTGCAGTAATCCGAACAAACTTTGCAATTCCTTCTTTTGCATCAATGAGCATATGAGCCTTTACTCCACCCTTCTTTTTCCCATTGTTTTTGGGATTGCGACCAACTCCTTTGAGTATATCGCTGAATAGTTTTATGGTAGTCGAATCCACAGCAAAAAGCTGCTTTATACTTAATCCAATTATTCGGCTGTCCGACAAAACAGATGAATAAAGTTGAATCAATTTATAATACACGCTTTCAAAAACTTCACAGTCCCTGTCTCGGTTAGCATCTGCCAAAGTACTTTTGGGAATTACTTTTTCTAATCCTATGTGAGAAAGCTTTCCTTCACATAACAGCATTCCTGCACATATTTCACGTATAGAGTTGCATCGGCTTAACACACCAAAAAGCATTGTGGTTAGATGCTTCATCAATGGTATCTTTTTATAATACCGATCGCATTGAGTGTCCTTTGCAATATCAGATATTTTACTCTTTGGTATCAATCGTAAAATTTGATTCATGATCGGCTGTCCGACTAATTTTTTTGTTTTATCTTTGCTCATAGCCCTAATTTGGAAATTTAGGCAAAGATGGCAAGTATATCGGTTCATTCAGATATGCTTGCCTATTTTATCTCGTCCACCAATGATAGAAAATGTAAAAACTCTTTATCTGTAAAGTAAAAAAACAGTTGTCTTTTTATGAAGTTCAGGAATATTATTTTTCCAGTCACCTATTAATCTTGTTTCAATAAATTCATCTTCTCCGGTAATATTCGCTGCTATGCAAAGTAGGGTAGAAGAATTACAACATTTCAAAATATCATTTAATAACTGCATATTGCGGAAAGGT
>CAIKVR010000151.1 GCA_903830915.1 uncultured Bacteroidales bacterium | reverse complement strand
GTGTAGTTATGAACCCGGTTGATCACCCCATGGGTGGTGGTGAAGGCCGCTCTTCAGGAGGACACCCACGTTCTCGCAAAGGCTTGTTAGCTAAAGGGTACAAAACACGTGCTCCAAAGAAACAGTCGAGTCAATATATTATTGAAAGAAAGAAAAAATAATCAGAAAACTAAGTAAATAATATGAGCCGTTCATTAAAAAAAGGACCATACATCCACCTGAAGCTTGAGAGTAAAGTTTTAGCCATGAATGAAAGCGGAAAAAAGACCGTTATCAAAACATGGGCTCGTGCTTCAATGATATCACCTGACTTTGTAGGTCACACAATTGCAGTTCACAATGGTAACAAGTTTATCCCCGTATACGTAACCGAAAATATGGTAGGACACAAACTTGGTGAATTCTCACCAACCCGTAACTTCCGTGGTCACGGTGGTAAGAAGAAATAATCCATTGAAATTTTAAAACAGAAAAAATAAACATTTCATAAAAATGGGTGCAAGAAAAAAAATATCAGCCGACGCAAGAAAAGAAGAAAATAAAACTCTTTACTTTGCTAAGCTCAACGGAGTTCCAACCTCACCACGCAAGATGCGCCTTGTGGCCGATATGATTCGTGGCATGGAAGTGAACAAAGCTTTGAGTGTACTGAAGTTTTCGTCAAAAGAAGCTTCAGGAAGATTAGAAAAACTGCTGAAATCAGCTATTGCCAATTGGGAAACCAAAACGGAACAAAAAGCTGACAACGCTAACTTATATGTAAGTGGAATTGCTGTGGATTCAGCAACGATGCTAAAACGTTTACGCACTGCTCCTCAAGGACGTGGATACCGTATCCGCAAACGCTCTAACCACGTAACCATATTCGTAGATAGCAAAAATACTAACGATAACCAAAATTAAATTGCTCGATGGGACAAAAAATTAATCCAATTAGTAACCGTTTAGGAATCATTCGTGGATGGGATTCAAACTGGTATGGCGGTAACAATTATGGTGATACCATACTTGAAGACCACAAAATCAGAAAATATCTCAATGCCCGTCTGGCAAAAGCAAGCGTATCGCGTATTGTTATCGAACGTACATTGAAACTGGTAACTATCACTGTCTGCACAGCCCGTCCCGGTATTATTATCGGTAAAGGTGGTCAGGAAGTTGATAAACTGAAAGAAGAGTTGAAAAAAATTACTGACAAAGAAGTACAAATCAACATCTTCGAAATTAAACGCCCCGAACTGGATGCTGTAATCGTTGCAAACAACGTTGCTCGTCAGGTTGAAGGTAAAATTGCTTACCGTCGCGCTACCAAGATGGCCATTCAATCGACCATGCGTATGGGAGCTGAAGGTATCAAAATTATGTGTTCAGGTCGTCTGAATGGTGCAGAAATGGCACGTTCAGAAATGTATAAAGAAGGAAGAACTCCACTTCATACCTTAAGAGCTGACATTGATTACGCTCATGCTGAGGCTTTAACCAAAGTAGGGTTGATTGGTATCAAAGTGTGGATTTGCCGTGGCGAAATCTATGGTAAAAAAGACTTAGCTCCAAACTTTACAGCTACCAAAGAGGCTTCTCGCGGTGGTGACCGTTACAACAACGACCGTGGAGATCGTAAAGATCGCAACGACCGTGGCGACCGTAAAGGTGGTTTTAAAAAAAGAAATAAATAACTGTTATAAATGAATTTGATTTAAGGAAATTATGTTACAACCTAAAAAAACAAAGTTCAGGAGACAGCAGAAGGGGCGCATGAAAGGAAATGCCCAAAGAGGTAATCAGTTGGCGTTCGGTTCTTTTGGAATAAAATCTTTAGAGTCTAAATGGTTAACTGGTCGTCAAATTGAGGCCGCCCGTATTGCTGTAACCCGTTATATGCAACGTCAGGGTCAGATTTGGATTCGCGTATTCCCTGATAAACCTATCACAAAAAAACCTGCTGAGGTACGTATGGGTAAAGGTAAAGGTGCTCCCGAAGGATTCGTAGCTCCTGTTACTCCTGGTCGTATGTTATTCGAAGTAGAAGGAGTGTCATTTGATATTGCTAAAGAAGCATTACGTTTGGCTGCTCAAAAACTACCGGTAACTACTAAATTTGTAGTGAGACGCGATTATGATTTCACCTCTCAAAATGTGTAAGGAAAATGAAAACAAGAGAAATTAAAGAATTAAACAACAAAGAGATTCAGGAGCGCATGGATGCCGAAAAAGAGCATTTGGTACGTCTTAAATTGAATCATGCCATTTCTCCACTCGATAATCCGTTGCAAATCAAAGAGGTTCGCAGAACTATCGCACGTCTTGCTACTGAGTTGCGTCAGAGAAATTAATCAATAAAATTCAGATCCTGATGGAAACAAGAAATTTAAGAAAAGAAAGAACGGGTGTAGTATTCAGCAACAAAATGGATAAATCCATTACTGTGGCTGTAAAATGGAAAGAAAAACACCCTATTTACGGAAAATTCGTAAATAAGACCAAGAAATATCATGCTCATGACGAAAAAAACGAGTGCAACATTGGTGACACTGTACGCATTATGGAAACCCGTCCGCTGAGTAAATTAAAAAGATGGAGATTAACTGAAATTATCGAAAGAGTTAAGTAATTATGATACAGCAAGAATCAAGACTCATAGTAGCGGATAACAGTGGAGCTAAAGAAGCTCTTTGTATTCGCGTATTAGGAGGAACAAGCAAACGCTACGCAACCCTTGGCGATATCATCGTGGTGGCTGTGAAAAGCGTTATCCCTTCGGCCGATATCAAAAAAGGTATTGTATCGAAAGCGGTAGTTGTTCGTACCAAAAAAGAAGTTCGCCGTGCGGACGGTTCATATATTCGTTTCGACGATAACGCCTGTGTATTGTTGAACAATGCAGGTGAAATCCGGGGAAGCCGTATCTTCGGCCCGGTAGCCCGTGAACTGCGTGCTACTAATATGAAAATCATATCACTTGCACCGGAAGTGCTTTAATCTTCGAAAAAACAAACAGTGATGAGTAAATTACATATAAAAAAAGGTGATACCGTTTACGTGAATGCCGGTTCCAGCAAAGGAAAAACCGGTCGCGTGTTGGAAGTTCTTGTGAAAGAACAACGCGCAATCGTAGAAGGTGTAAATTTGGTCTCAAAGAGCACCAAACCTAACGCGAAAAGTCCTCAAGGTGGAATAATCAAGAAAGAAGCATCCATTCACATTTCAAATCTGAACCCAGCAGAAGGTGGTAAACCTGTTCGCGTTGGTCGTAAAGTAAATGCAGAAGGAAAATTAGTGCGTATTTCTAAAAAATCAGGAGGAGAGATTTAAGATGAATACAGCAAGTTTAAAACAAGATTACAGAGAACGTATCGTTCCGATCTTAATGAAAGAGTTTGGCTACACTTCGGTGATGCAAGCCCCAAAACTCGAAAAAATAGTTCTTAATCAGGGATTGGGAATAGCCGTTGCCGATAAAAAAATTATCGAAGTGGCTATCAACGAAATGACTACTATTACGGGTCAGAAAGCAGTTGCAACCATTTCTAAGAAAGATATTTCGAACTTCAAGTTGCGTAAAAAAATGCCTATCGGTGTTCGTGTAACATTACGTGGCGAACGCATGTACGAATTCATGGAAAGACTTGTTAAAGTAGCTCTTCCACGTGTACGTGACTTCAAGGGTATCGAAAACAAACTTGATGGACGTGGAAATTATACCCTTGGTATCACCGAGCAGATTATTTTCCCTGAAATCAACATTGATGCTATTTCCCGCATGCTGGGTATGAACATTACTTTCGTAACTACAGCTCAGACTGACGAAGAAGGTTTTGCTTTGTTGAAAGAATTCGGATTACCATTTAAGAAAAACTAATACATAGATATACAATGGCAAAAGAATCAATGAAAGCCCGCGAGGTTAAAAGAGCCAAACTGGTAGCTAAATACGCTGCAAAACGCGAAAAACTGATTGCTGAAGGAAACTATGATGGACTTCAGGCTTTACCACGTAACTCATCGCCGATCCGTTTGCACAATCGTTGCAAAATCACCGGTCGTCCAAAAGGTTACATGCGTCAATTCGGAATTTCACGTATCCAGTTCCGCGAAATGGCTTCGAACGGTTTAATCCCGGGAATCAAAAAAGCATCTTGGTAAACAGATTTACCATTTTATGATTTACAATTTACCATTTTTGTATCTATGAATCATAATTTGAAATTGTAAATGGTAAATAATTAAATAGTAAATAATTAAATATTGTCCCGGCAGACGGGATCAATTTAAAAACAACAAATATGACAGATCCAATTGCAGATTATCTTACGAGATTGCGGAATGCCATCAAAGCCGGCCACCGTGTGGTTGAAGTTCCAGCATCGAATTTGAAAAAAGAAATCACAAGGATATTGCATGAAAAAGGCTATATCCTTAACTACAAGTTTGTAGAAGATGGACCACAGGGCACCATTAAAATAGCTCTGAAGTACGATTCGGTTAATAAAGTTAACTCAATCAAAAAAATGATCAGAGTGTCAACTCCGGGTTTACGTCAATACGTTGGGCACAAAGATATGCCACGTGTATTGAACGGATTGGGAATTGCTATTCTTACCACTTCTAAAGGTGTGATGACCAACAAAGAAGCAGCCGACTTAAACATAGGTGGTGAAGTAATTTGTTACATTTATTAATAGGAGGAAAGAAGAATGTCAAGAATAGGAAAACAACCCATTAGCGTTCCGGCAGGTGTAACAATCACTGTGCAGGACACATTGGTTACTGTAAAAGGACCAAAAGGAGTATTGACTCAACAAATTAATCCAAATATCACCGTAACTGTAGCTGACGGCGTTTGTACCGTTACACGTCCGGATGACGAAAAACAAAATCGTGCATTCCACGGCTTGTACCGTTCGTTGATTGCAAATATGATAGTTGGTGTTTCAGAAGGTTACAAAAAAACCATGGAATTAGTTGGTGTTGGATACCGTGTATCTAACCAGGGTCAGGTATTAGAATTCGCGTTAGGTTATACTCACAATATCTTTATGAGTTTGCCAGCTGAAATCAAAATCGAAACCAAGAGTGAACGTAACCAGAATCCGATTGTAATTCTGGAAAGTTGCGACAAACAATTGATTGGTCAGGTTTGTGCAAAAATCCGTTCGTTCCGTAAACCGGAACCTTACAAAGGAAAAGGTGTTAAATTCCAGGGTGAAATACTTCGCCGCAAAGCAGGTAAATCTGCTGGTAAAAAATAATTTACGTAAACTTGTGAAACTATGACAGGAAAATTAGATAGAAGAATAAGAATAAAAGCACATATCCGACACAAAG
>CAIKVR010000150.1 GCA_903830915.1 uncultured Bacteroidales bacterium | reverse complement strand
CAGATAATTTTGCACATCGCGCTTCCACTTGGGACGAACCCGCTAAAATTGACATGACAAGCCATTTTCTTAAGGTTATGTTAGAAAGAATTATGCCACATAAAATCTGGAAAGCACTTGAAATTGGTGCAGGAACAGGTTTGGTGGGACTTCAGGTATTGCCTTATGTCGATACTGTGGTATTTGAAGACACTTCTGAAGCTATGCTCGATGTGCTGATGCAAAAGCTGGAAGGCGATGAGAATGCTGAAATTTTGCACGGTGAAATTTTCGATTACAAAAAGCAGGATATCAACCTGATTTTCTCCACCATGGCATTTCATCACATTCCCGATATTGAAAGTGCATTAACCCATTTGTATAACATAACTCTTCCGGGTGCTTTGGTTGTCGTGGGCGATATTCGTACTGAAGATGGTTCATTTCATCGTTTTGAACCAATACCTCACAAAGGTTTTGATACAGATATATTATCTGCGCAATTTAAAAAAGCGGGATTCAACGTAAAATCTGTTGAGACGTACAATATAATGAAACGGGAGCGTGTTCCGGGTGTCGTCAGTGAATATGAGCAGTTTTTACTTATTGCTGAACGAAACAGTTGATTTACTGTTTTAACCATCACAATCTCAGCTTTAGATTTTGATAATCTGAAACAATATGTGTTCATTCAAGAATAAATCCATTATTTTTACGGATTTATTCTTTTATTTTATTATATCTATCCTTCTCAGTCAAACGATTGGTATAGCAACACGAATATATTCCTGAAAATGAATAATTTTGCATGATTTCTAAAACTGAAGACACATGAAACGAGCATGAACATGATGGTTCACCTATGACAGTGAAAATTTGACATGCGAGTTCCATACGAGTTTTTATAAACAATTATTATCGTATGAAATTCACCAAGATGCACGGAACCGGCAACGATTACATTTATGTAAACGGTTTTGAAGAGAAAATAGAAAATCCGGAAGAATTTGCCATCCGCTACAGTGACCGCCACAAAGGAATTGGTTCTGATGGCTTAGTGATGATTATGCCCTCCGAAAATTGCGATTTCCGCATGCGCATGTTTAATGCCGATGGCTCGGAATCGGAAATGTGCGGTAATGCATCGCGCTGTATTGGTAAATTTGTGTACGATAAAGGCCTGACTGACAAAACGTCCGTAACACTGGAAACACTGGCAGGAGTGAAGGTACTTCAACTTTTCATTGACAAAAATAATAAAGTAGAAACTGTGACGGTGGATATGGGCGAACCTATCCTTCAACCGGAACTTATTCCAACCACATTTACCGGCGGAACTGTTATTAATAAGTCTGTAAAATTTGCTGAAGAGTTGGATTACTCAATAACCTGTGTATCGATGGGGAATCCGCATGCTGTAATTTTCACATCGGGAATTGATACACTCGATTTGCCAAAGATTGGTCCGGTTATTGAAAATGCAACTATCTTCCCACGTCGTACCAATACCGAATTTATTGAAGTACTGTCGAAAGACCGTGTGAAAATGCGTGTTTGGGAACGTGGTTCGGGCGAAACCATGGCTTGTGGAACAGGTGCATGTGCTTCGGTGGTTGCTGCAGTACTTAACGGACACACCAATCGTATAGTAACAGTAGTATTGATTGGTGGTGAACTGCTTATTGAATGGAAAGAATCAGATAATCGTGTATACCTCACCGGTAGTGCAACAACTGTCTTTGAAGGAGAAATATGACCCCTAACCCCTAAAGGGGAACTTATTTAGTTTTGTCATTAATGATAGTTAATAAAACAAGCTCATAAACACACAAAAGGTATTAAATAAAAAACAATAAACACTAACTTCTCTTATCCCCCTTTAGGGGTTAGGGGTCAACTAAAAAATATGGCACAAATTAACGACAATTTTATCAAGATACCGGCAACTTACCTGTTTTCGGAAATTGCTAAACGCGTGGCTCAACACAAAGAAGAAAATCCAACAGCACCGATTATCCGCATGGGAATTGGAGATGTAAGCCTGCCCCTACCCGATGCTTCGATTGACGCAATGATTAAAGCAGCTGAAGAACAACGTCATGCCGAAACATTCCGTGGTTACGGCCCTGAACAGGGTTATGCTTTTCTGCGCGATGCCATTGTATTGAATGACTTTACCGATAAAGGCATTAATATTGAAGCTGATGAGATTTTCGTAAGCGACGGTGCAAAAAGTGATACCGGAAATATAGGCGACATTTTTGATAACAACAACCGTGTGGCTATCACCGACCCAAGTTATCCGGTGTACGTAGATACGAATGCCATGGCCGGTCGTGCCGGTGAACCAACAGCAAGCGGTGCATGGACCAACTTAGTGTATTTGCCCTGCAATGCTGAGAATAATTTCGTTCCTGCACTTCCAACCGAAAAAGTGGATTTGATTTACCTCTGCTATCCGAACAATCCAACCGGCACCACGCTGACTAAGGAGCAACTGACAGTTTGGGTAAATTATGCTAAAGAAAATAATGCCATCATTTTATTTGATGCGGCATACGAAGCATTTATTACCGAAGAGGATGTTCCACACAGCATTTATGAAATTGAAGGTGCCAAAGATGTAGCCATCGAATTCCGCAGCTTCTCTAAAACAGCCGGCTTTACCGGAACACGTTGTGGATATACTGTCGTTCCGAAACAATTAATGGGAACAAGCTCAACGGGCGAAAAAGTACAGATTAATAAACTGTGGAATCGTCGTCAAACGACTAAGTTCAACGGTACTTCCTACGTAGTACAGCGTGCTGCCGAAGCTACATACTCTCCCGAAGGTAAACTACAGGTTAAAGCCCTGCTCGACTTCTACAAAGAAAACGTATCAATTATTCGTGAAGGGTTGATTAAAGCCGGTTACACTGTATTTGGCGGTAAAAATGCACCTTATGTATGGGCAAAAGTACCCCAAGGCATGGGCAGCTGGGATTATTTTGATTATCTGCTGAAAGAAAAGAACATTGTAACTACTCCGGGAGCAGGTTTTGGCGCCAGCGGTGAAGGTTATGTGCGTTTTTCAGCTTTTGGTAGTCGCGAAAATACGATTGAGGCCATGAAACGACTTGAGAAATAAATAAGAAATCTGCAAAGCATATTTTTCGAAACGCCTGAGATATATTTCTCAGGCGTTTCTGATTTTTCAGCAAGCCATTTCCCCTGCATTTTTCTTTGCCGACAATAAATTATATGCACCTTTCACCACTACTTTTGCCGTTTTAAAGTCAAAATTTTCGGGTAAGGTTATTTCTGTGAATCCATCGTCGGTTACAGCTTTCTTTACCTGAATCATACGGTATTCGGTAATCGGTTTGCCATTCTCTGTTTTGTTCCGTTCAAAAACAAAAATATAATCTTTGTCGTCGAAACTAACAACAGCTGCAGAAGGAACTGCGGTTGTCAGATTTTTTTTAGTTTGAATAACAGCATTAACATACATTCCGGGCAGCATATTACTGCAGCGACCAACCACATTTGCATACACTTTATAGGTTTTATCGTTATTAATCGATTTTCCGGTTTGATAAATCACAGCTTCGTGTTGTTCGGTTTCGTTATTGATAAAAAACCTGATTTTTTGGCCATTGGATACTTTTTCAGCATCTTTTTCGAATAAGTTCAATTCCAGAAAAAGCTTATCACTGTTGACAATTTCGAACAACACATCGGACGATGAAACCGATTTGCCAATACTTACATTTACAGCTTTTACATATCCCGAAATAGGTGAAATAAGTGCTACCGTCCGGCTGATATTATCTTCGGTTAGTCGGGTCGGATTGATGCCTGTCAATTCCAACTTCTGCTTCAATGCGCTTGCCATTGATTTCAGGTTTTTATACTCAGTAGTTACCTGTTGCAGGTTTTTTTGCGAATACACATCATCCTTGTAAAGCTCTTTATGTCGGTTATATTCAGCCTGTGCGTATTCCAGTTTGTTTTTGGTTTCAAGGTAATTTTGCTGCATGTCGATAAACTCCTGATTCTCGATAATCGCCAGCGTTTGTCCTTTTTTCACCGCATTACCGGGCATCAGATTGGTACTTTTGATAAAACCGCCCAAGGGCATACAGACAGTTGCCAGATTTTGCGGTGCTACCGAGACAATTCCGTTTACTTTAAGCGTTCCACTTATCGAGCGCAATTCGATTGCTCCGGTTTCAATACCCGCCAGTTTAATCTGATCGTCGCGCAATTCGACAATATTATCAGGAAGTACTTCTTCTTTTACTGCAGATTCAGGCTTTTTCAGTTTTCCGCACGATGCAAAAGCAACTGTAAGCACTGAAATCAGAAGGAATGATTTGAAATTATAGGTTGTCATAATCTTGAATTGTAAATTGTAAATGAGTAAATTGCAAATTAATAGATTTTCCCTGTTATAAATTCAATGGAAATAATGGTTTGATTATAATTATTGAGTGCATCCAGGTAGTTTTGCTTTATACTCAATGCACGGGTCAATGTCAGAATATATTCGATATAATCCATCGCCCCGGCTTTGTAACTTCGGGTAGCCTGATTGATAATTATATCCGCTTCCGGCACAGCCTGTTTTTCGTAATAATCCATGCTGTTGCTGTTTTTGCTGAGTTCAAGCATCAATGACCGGTAACTGCCCGAAAGCGATTTCGAAAAGTTCTCGGCATCCGTTTGAGCTACTTTCTCTTTGATTCCGGCAGCTTTGGTTTTGGCTGCATAAGGAGCAAACCACAAGGGGACTGCAATACCGGCCTGAATGCCACTGAAACGTTCACCTGCACCAAATGTACGCGGAACACCGTTCACATCCTGCGTTCCCACAATCGTTTGGCTGAAATATCCGACACTTAAATCGGGTAAAGCACGGCTGGCTTCCAGTTTCTTTTCCAGTAGCGATACTTCAACCTGCTGATTGGCATAACCTACAGAGGGATTTTCAGTTATAACGGAAATATCGGCAGCAGGCAAATAGTCGAAACGGCGTAAAACGGTATCGACCGGAAAAAATATTGTTTCGGAATTTAAAACCGTTTGCAATTTCTGATTATAAATGACGATATCCGCATTCAACTGTTGTAACTGATTCTTAATTTCGAGGCTTTGCGATCGAGCCGAAATCATTTCGAGGCGGTTGGTTTCGCCTGTTTTCGCGCGGAGTTCAGCTGCTTTCTGAAAGCCGGAATACAGACTATCCTGATAAGCAAAAAGCCTTCGTTTTGAATAAAGATAGCATAGGTGCGCGTAAATTTGTTTTACCTGCGTGGCTATGTCAAGTTTTGATGCTTTCAATTGCCATTCACTGCTTTTGACGGTTGCTTTGACCAGTTTATGTTGATTGGCATAAACCGTTGGGAATGCAAACGACTGCGAAACCGTGAAACTGTTATCTTTGGAATACGAATTAAATTGACCGTATTGCCCTTCAATGCTGGTTTTCGGAATATCAACCGCAGCTCCTTTCAGAGCTTTCTGCACATCAACCGAATAAGCAGATGAACGTACAGTCAGGTTGCTGTCCAACGCCAGTTGAATGGCTTGTTTCAAATTAATTCTTTTCATTTCCTGAGCCTGTATTGTTGAAACGCCAAACAGAAAAATGAGTGTCAAACTAATAATTTCGGATTTGCGTTTGAATAAATTACGGAACGAAACCGATGAAAAGAAAATATAAAACACCGGTAAAACGAATAAAGTCAGTATGGTTGCTGTAATTAATCCGCCAATCACCACTGTGGCTAATGGTTTTTGAACCTCTGCTCCTGCCGAAGTGGACAAAGCCATAGGTAAGAATCCAAGCGAAGCGACAGCTGCCGTCATGATAACCGGTCGCAAACGTGTAGCAAGTCCTTTAGTAACCCGTTCGTAAATGTCGGTAATACCATTTTTCTCCAACCTGTTGAATTCGGCTATCAGCACAATGCCATTCAATACCGCGATACCAAACAGAGCGATAAAACCAACTCCGGCTGAAATGGAGAAATTCATTCCCCGAATCCACAACGCCAATATGCCGCCAATGATTGACATGGGTACAGCAGTATAGATCAAAAGCGTTTGTTTGACCGAATGAAAGGTGAAAAACAAGAGTACAAATATCAGCAATAATGCCACCGGAACGGCAATAGCCAATCGTGCTTTAGCTGCCTGCAGGTTCTGAAACTGTCCACCATACGACACAAAATAGCCTGTTGGAAGTTTTACCTTCTCATCTATTTGTTTGCTAACTTCGTCAATCACTGTTTGAACATCCCGGTTACGAACATTAAAGCCAACGGTGATTCGACGTTTGGTATTCTCGCGCGAAACCTGTGCCGGACCCGATTTAATCTCAACACTGGCAATTTGCTCAAACGGAACCTGTCCACCCGAAGGCAAAGATACCGAAAGACTTTTTACATCGTCCAGACTCTGGCGATAATCCTTATCCAGTCGCACAACCAACCCAAACCGTTTCTCTTCATCCATCACCACACCCGCCTGACTACCGGCAAATGCAGTCCGAAGTACTTTGTTTACTTCTTCAACCGAAAGTCCGTATTGCGCCAGGCGGTCGCGATTGTATTCAACCTGTATTTGTGCCAGTCCGGTCACTTTCTCCACATTAATGTCTTCAATTCCCTGAATTTTTTGAATTACTTTTTCCACATCCTCGGCTTTATCAGCCAGCGTATTGAGATTATCGCCATATATTTTCACGGCAATATCCTGTTTCGAACCGGACATAAGTTCGTTGAAACGCATTTGAATAGGCTGCTGAAACTCAAACTTCACACCGGCCAACGGAATCAATGCTTCTTCCATTTTTGCAATTAATTCTTCACGGGTTTCTGCCGAAGTCCATTCGCTTTTATCTTTAAGCGTGATAATATAATCGCCGGTTTCCATGGGAGTCGGGTCGGTTGGAATTTCACCTGCACCGATTTTACAAACCGCATGTTTTATTTCAGGGAATTTCGCAAGCAAAATCTTATTGGCTTTCTCCACCTGCTCAATCGTATTGCTAAGCGAACCACCCTGTAGAGTAATTACTCCGGCTGCCAGATCGCCTTCTTCCAGTTGAGGAATAAACTCACCACCCAGACTATTAAACACAAACAAACTGGCAATGAAAACTGTAACAACCGAACCTGAAACCCACATTTTATGATGCAACACATAGCGAATAGCCGGATTGAAGATTCGCTGAAATCCATCCATCATCCTGTCGGAGAAGTTGCGCTTATGTTCTGTATTTTTACTCAAAAACAAGGTTGAAATCATTGGCACATAGGTGAGCGAAAGAATGGCAGCACCAATTAATGCAAAAGTAACCACCTGAGCCATGGGGCGGAACATTTTTCCTTCGATGCCCACCAAGGCCATAATTGGAATGTACACAATCAGAATAATAATTTGTCCGAAAGTAGCTGTGCTCATCATTCGCTTGGCCGATTCAAACACATTCTCGTCCATTTGCTGCTGCGAAAGTCGCGCAATGCCCTGATGATGCGTTTTGCTTTGCGTTATGCGATGAACAACACTCTCGACAATGATAACCGCCCCATCCACTATCAACCCGAAGTCAATTGCACCCAGGCTCATCAGGTTACCCGACACACCAAAAAGCTGCATCATGGAAACGGCAAATAACATGGAAAGTGGAATAACCGAAGCTACAATCAAACCGGCTCTCACATTACCCAGAAACAACACCAGAATAAAAATCACTATCAGTGCTCCTTCCAACAGGTTACGCGAAACGGTACCAATGGCACGTCCCACTAAATCCGACCGGTTGAGAAACGGCTCTATTTTCACTCCTTTGGGCAATGATTTCTGAATAGATTCAATGCGCTTCTCCACACTCGCAATTACTTCGTGAGCATTTGCTCCTTTGAGCATCATCACCACACCACCCACAGCTTCGGTACTATCCACCACCAGCGCGCCATAGCGGGTGGCACTGCCATATTGCACGGTTGCCACGTCGCGAATAAGCACCGGCATACCCGAAGTACTGTTTTTGACAACAATTTTCTCAATGTCCTCAAGCGATTTTATCAAACCTATTCCACGAATAAAGTAAGCGGTTGGTTTTTTGTCGATATACGCACTTCCGGTGTTCTCGTTGTTGCGTTCCAACGCCTGAAAAATATCGCTAAGACTGAGGTTCATGCTTTTGAGCCTTTCGGGGTTCAGTGCAATTTCGTATTGTTTCACAAAACCACCGTAACTATTTATCTCGGCCACACCCCTTGTGCCTAGCATTTCACGACGCACGGTCCAGTCCTGCAATGTGCGTAACTCCATCGGTGTGTAGGTATGTTCGTAACCTTTCTCCACGGCAAGACGGTATTGAAATATCTCACCCAAACCAGAAGAAATTGGTGCCAGTTCTATTTTTGCCACTCCGGCAGGTATTAGTTCTTCAGCTTCTTTTATCCGTTCGGAGAGTTGCTGCCGTGCCCAGTACACATCCACACCGTCTTTAAACACAACCGTTATAACCGATAATCCCAGGCGGGAAATAGACCGAAGTTCGGTAATGTCAGGAATGTTGGCAACCGCCACTTCCACAGGAGCAGTGATGGAACTTTCCACCTCCTGCACAGCCAACGAAGGTGCAAGCGAAATAATCTGGACCTGATTATTGGTAATGTCGGGAATGGCATCAATGGGTAAATTGGTAAGCGAATATGTTCCCCAACCGATTAATGCCAACACAAAAAGCCCGACAATAAATTTATTTTTTATTGAAAAATGAATGATACGTTCTATCATACGATAAGCTTATAAGGTAAATACAAGTAAATGACCAACTCCCGGAAAACCGCGAATCAGTAAAAAAGGAAAGAAGAAACTTATATTAGCTAAGCTGTGGCGGTTGCCAAATTGAAGAAAAATTGTCTGAAATATCAGCCGAATGATATCCCGTAAGCTGAATTTCTTTATAAAAATAGCAGGTAAAACTAAGGGTATGTGCAGGATATGAAATAACTGAAACACAGCAACTACAAGCGCAGAAAGGAGAACAATGATCTGCATCAGTGTGCTGGTCGGCAGCAGTTGTGCCTTGCGAAAACTCGGTTTTCTGCATAGCACT
>CAIKVR010000149.1 GCA_903830915.1 uncultured Bacteroidales bacterium | reverse complement strand
TCCAACTCTTGCTGATGAGTGGCAATATAATCATCTAACTTTTTATTTTCTAATTCCATTTTTGCTTTCAGAGTAGGATCCTGATCAAGCATCCATTGTAAATGATCCATGGTTCCACAATATGGGGTAACATTATCAGTTACCTCATTAATGTTATAGGGAATAAGAACATTACTTTTATTTACATTTTGAGCGTTTGTAAATGCGGCAATCATAAAAAACATGCCTGTAAAGAGAAATAATTTTTTCATAAGGTTTAGTTTTAGTTAGTATTGTATTTCATTGCTGTCCACTTAAAACAAGTTGATTGACAGCTGGTTATTATATAGTTCTTTGACATCTTTGTAATCTATTTTTATAAACAGCTCTTTTACAGGAGTTTTGTCAAGCAGAGATATTCCTAAAACCTGTAATATTTCGTATGTTGAACGGTCGATTTTAAGGTCATGCCCGACAATTGCAACTAAACAATATGCAATAATTGCAGTGTAAATTTGGATACGCACAGCATTTTCAGTAGTACCCCAAAAGGATTTTATCTTTAGATGTTGCTTTATCCATTTGAAAAACAATTCTACTTGCCAGCGATTTTTATAAAGTAATGCAATTAGCACTGCTGATAACTCCAAGTTGTTTGTAAGGTATATGAAAGTACGCTTGGTTTCCTCATCATAAAATTTTACTCTACGAATTTTGTCGGGGTATTGTTTGGATACATAAAATCCTGTCAATTTTCCAATTTGGTCACATTGAACACCTGTTGTTTTATCAACCTTATTGGAATACATCCTATCAAATTTTAGATTGGATTTAGCTCGTATCACAAAATATGCTGTATGATTCGTTATCTTGTAAAGCCGAGTAAAATCAACATAACCCCTGTCAAAAATATAGTATGCTTCACTCTCGTAAGGGATTAAATCCATTGCATTCACATCGTTTACCTTTGCTGCTGTAATATGGATAAATGCAGGTATTTGCGTGGTAACATCATAAAGTGTATGGAGTTTTATACCTCCTTTTGCTTTACGAAATTTAGCCCACCAAAATACATTTAAGCATAAGTCGATAGTAGTAGAATCAAAAGCATAAACTTTACCTTTAATCTCTAAATTGTCATTAGCTCGTTTCTTGCGAGCTATATCAATAAGATAGTAAGCAAATTCTTCAAATATCTTACTGTTGCGATTCTCATTCGACTTTGCAAAATTACTTCTGGTTACGCTTTTACCAAATCCGAGATGATATGTTTTTAGACTGTGAGCGTCTATGGCAACAATTAAATCCCTAAGACTATCTCGATTGGTAAGTTGTCCGAAAATCATACAAAGCAAATGATTCCAACACGTGAAGTGTCTGACATATTTGTTCCCCGAATACTTTGCTACAAGGTTGTCAAATACTCGTTGAGGTAAAAATTCAGTTAGCTGTGCGAAAACATATTTACCTTTGTTCATAGGAGCAATAAATTTAACTCCTAACATAAGAATTTCAAATCGTCACGCAACTAAAAAGTTCGTTTAATTTAGATATACAAGGATTTCAAAGAACGATTTTTATTTTTTAATTGTCAAGTTTCACAAGGTTGTTTATGATAACTTGTGTTAATTATTTTCAAAGATAAAACTTTATTTTTAAATTCATCAGGTTTTTGTAAAAATATTTCTGGTTTAATTTCAAACCATTTTTCAATAGCATCAAAAGGCGTTTTCACATTAAGCTCTTTTCTCAAACTACCGTGTCTTCTATAAAGGATGTAATACATCAAAAACTTTAATAATTCTTTTTGCATTTCATCCTTATTGTTGTATTCGGTTTTCTTAATCGTGTTATTTTTTATAGTTCCGTTTGCTCTTTCAACCATTCCATTTGTTTTCGGAGTCGCAGGTTTGGTAAGCCTGTGTTCAATATTATTTTCATCACATACAACATCTAATTTAGATGGTTTTTGACAATAATGTCCCTTTTTAGATTTTATCAATTTGTTAGTAAATTCAAAACCGTTATCAGTAAGAACATGCGAAATTCCAAATGGAAAAAAGTCTAAGCATTTGTTCATAAAATCTTCAGCATTTTCAGATGTTTTAGCATCATACATTTCATAATACATGGTTCTTGTAGCCCTGTCTATTGCAACAAAAAGATAGTATTTTACACAGTCAAATTTCGGCAAATAAGTTACATCTATATGCAAATATCCAGGTTCATATTCCTTAAACTTTTTGGCTTTGTCTTTCTCTTTTTCCGGTACTTTATTTATTTCTTCGTGAACAAAAGTTCTGTAAACAACACTCCTTGTAATACTGGGATTAGTTAGCAGAACCATCTCCAGTACTTCATCTAAGGGCAGCCATGTAGATTTTCTTATTGATGAAATGAGTGTTTTCTCAAAGTGATTCAAGGCATAATGGATTGTATGCGGTCTTGAACTTTTGTCTTCAAAATTTTCTCTATTTTTCCATTTACTAACCGTTGGTTCAGAAATTCCAAATTTGTTTGCGAGCATCAAATTTGTTAAATTACTTTTGTTTATAAGCAAACGTGTATGTACATTTGTCATCGCGTTTGAGTGGTACTCTTGCTTCATATTTTGTTTTTTTAGAGATTACAAAATTAAGCAAGTTATCATTTAATGGGCGACTTCCCCCTTCCTTTGCTTCGTTCCGCTACGCTCCACTTCGCAAAGGAAGGGGGAAGTTTTTACCATTAACAACGTGGTGAAACTTTACAACAAATAAGCGATGGTGGTTATCTTATTGCTGCAATCACTGAAAGCTACGGTGCTGGATTGAGAGATATTTTTCTTATTCGAACTAATGAATTTGGAGATACAATTTGGACAAAAACTATCGGAGGAACAGGCGATGAGCAGCCAAATGCAATGAAATCCACAAATGATAATAACTATATTATTGCCGGCTCAACCACCAGTTTTGGAGCCGGCAATAGTGATGTATATTTGCTCAAAGTGGATCAAAATGGGG
>CAIKVR010000148.1 GCA_903830915.1 uncultured Bacteroidales bacterium | reverse complement strand
TGCTGTACGTCAACCATTCACACCTCATTGCAACTGAAAGAAAAATACAAGGATATTCAGACTTACCATTTGTACCGTGATATTCGCACGTATGGAAAGCAGGAATTGATGTATGCTGAATCTTCAAAACAAGGTGATTTGTATTTCAAATACGAAGAAAAAGAAATGCCTGTGGTATCGGTTGATGGAAAATCAACTATCGTGAAGGTAAAAGATTACCTGACAGCAAAAAAAGAAATGGAAATTGAAGCTGATTTGGTAGTATTGGTAACCGGCATGGTGGCTCGCGAAGATGCAGCAACCATTTCGGAACTATTCAAAATCCCGATTGGTCGGGATAAATTCTTCAACGAAATTCACCCGAAATTGAAACCTGTAGAAACGGTTATCAAAGGCGTGTATATTGGCGGAACCTGTCAGGGACCAAAAAATGTGAGCGAATCCGTTCAGTCGTCGTTGGCAGGTGCTTCTAAAATTACGGCTTTGCTCAAAAGTGGAACGGTAATGGTTGACCCGATTACCGCCCGTGTGGATGCCGATAGATGTACCTGGTGTGGAAAATGCTCCGATGTGTGCGATTATACAGCTATCAAAGAAGTGCTTTTTGGCGAAAAACATGTGGCTGGTGTCAACAAAGCGGTTTGTACCGGTTGTGGTATTTGTGCTCCCGTTTGTCCCGAAAATGCCATTGAAGTAGCTCAATACACCGACAACGAAATTGAATCGATGATTGACGGATTTATGATGGATTTTGATATCAAAGAAAAAGGAGCAGGCGAAGTTGTTGAAGTGGAAGAAGAAGGCAAAGTGGGCATGAAAGAATATCCATTGGTTTGGCGTGAAATCCTTGCCGGCATGACTGACAAAAAAAATACCATTCCCGAAATTGTTGCTAACACCAAACTTGCCGGCGAACTGGTAACTTTCCACCTGATGACCATGAACCGTTATGGTGTCGTTGTTCCTGCCGGAATGGATGCGAAAGAAACGTACTATTATTATAAGAGGAAATAGAACAAAGAACAAAGAGCAAAGAATAAAGAGTAAAGACAAAAGAATAAAAATAAAAGAATAAGAACATAGGGCAAACAACCAGGATAATAGACAAAAAAGTCTTTGTTCTTTATTCTTTGCTCTAAAAATCTAAAAATATGAGTAGAGTCAATCCAAAATTTGCAACTGAATTATCAAAATATGGGTCGAGCGACTTCAACGCCTGTTTCAATTGCGGAAACTGCACGGCAACCTGCTCGCTTTCCACTGCCGACAGCTCGTTTCCTCGCGAAATGATTCGTTATACAACCCTTGGGTTGGAAGACGACATCAAAGCTTCGTTGAAACCATGGGAGTGCTATTACTGTGGTGAATGTTCATCGGAATGTCCGCGGCAGGCAGAGCCGGGGGAGTTGATGATGTCGCTCCGCCGCTGGTTGACAGCCAAGTACGACTGGACTGGGTTGTCAGGTCTTATGTATAAATCGCTGCCGCTGAGCATTGCCGCTTTTGTACTGACTTTTGTTGTTGTGCTGGCGTTTGCTTTCTCGGCCGATTTCGATTTGGAACATATCATGCACGTTGGTCATTTGTTCGAAGCCATTGCCATTGCCAGCATTATGGTGTTGATTTTTGTTCCGAACATTATCCGCATGTGGTATTTCACCATCGTGAAACCCGGAACAAAAGTGCCTTTCAAAAAATACGTGAGCAGCATGGGCGAGTTTTTCGTAACCATGTTCGTACAGAAACGGGCATTGGACTGCGACGATAACCGCTTCCGCTGGTTCGAGCACTTTATTCTGGTCATTGGCTATCTGTCGTTGTTGTTTACCACCGTGTTTATGGACTGGTTTTCGACTCAATACCTGGCTGTAAACATTTTCGGATATGTGATGAGTGCTATCGTATTTATCGTTACGGTGGACTTTGTAAACAGTCGCATGAAGAAGAAAAAGGCCATGAATCAACACTCTCAACCTTCGGATTGGTTCTTTGTAATTTGGCTTTTCCTAATGGGCTTAACTGCCTTTATGACCCGCTTGTTTATCGACCTGAATATTCTGGAAACGAACAAATGGCTGTATATCCTGCACTTCACCGTACTTGTTCAATGGGCATTGATTATTGTTCCGTTTGGAAAATGGACACACTTTTTGTACCGTTCTTTTGCTATGTATTTTGCAAAGTTGAAAGAGAAATGAATTTAAAATTTACAATCATAAAGCAATGTTGTTTAGATAAGTATTTCTTGTAATATATTGAATAATAGTCATTTGATAGTTTTTCGGCATAAAAGTTTTTGTTTATCTTTATAGGGTATATAGTGGGTAACTCACTGTCCTATGCCAGAATTATTGAATAAGCTTGATAAATATGCAACTCAAGTGGCTTAAAATTAGAAATAGTCTGTTTTTCACAAAAAGAACAGACTATTTCCGAATAAATAAAAATAATATTAACATTTAGAGTTTGATTTACATAAATTCTGAAGTGCTGAAATTATATCACGGAGTTTTTACCCAACCTCTTAAAGCGAAGCCCTCATTAAATCAGAGAAAAAACGCCTCCTAATTTCCCCCATATTTATGAGTATTTGCTTAACCAAACGACATTGATTCTCGAATTTTACAACAAACTCACCGCACACAATCTGCTATTTTTGCAAACTAATTGGAATGGAAATAATTCCAACACGAATCCAATCAGAATCAATTAAAATGGACTGAAACAGCCTTAAAACCCACTTTTAATCCCTCTCATCAAGGAGATGAAACAGGGTGTGTGATGTTTTTTTTCCCCATGTAACAATTTTCCCATCTTTTGAAACGATTCTTTTATAGGTATTGACAATCCCAATCTATATTTGTAACGTGAAATGAGCATTATGAAATGAGGTTCATAAGAAAATGTGCTAATCCGACATGCGAGTTCGATATGACAACAATTTAAAAATAAAAATGAACTTATGAAAACGAAATAAACAATTATATCAACCATAAATTTAAAAATTAATTAAGTATGAATTTAAAATTAAACAGTATGAAAAAATTAATTCTCTTAGTCGTTTTTGCTACGACAATGACAAATGTATTTGGAGTCTCAGGTACATTTTATTGGGTAGGTGCTTCTGGTGGAACATGGGCCACTACATCAAACTGGAGTTCCACAACTAATGGAGTCTATACCGCTGTAGGTGCAGCTCCAACAACTAGTGATATTGTATATTTTGATGGTATTAAATCTACTGGTACTGTTGTTTCACCAGCTTCTACTACCTACACTGATATGTCAGTGGTTTTAGGTGCTGCAACTACAATTGCAAGTATGACCGTATCCAGTGGTGGTACTATTACATTTACAGCTAATTATACATTAATAATGTCAACTTCCTTGACATTTTCAAACAGTTCAAAACTGAGTGCAACTCCAAGTTCAAACGGAACAGGATTTACACTAGGTACAGGTACTGGATTTACTTTAAGCGGAATGAGCACTTCAAATTATTTCGATGGTAATACTAATACCTATTTTACCTTTAATACGACCAGTCCTTTGACAGTTTGCTTCAATCCAGCTGCTTCTACTGCTTATGGTGCATTGGTACCAACTAAGGGTTTAATAACATTAGGAACAAGTGTTAGTACAACCCGTGTAACATTTGGTGCTAACGGAAGTAATTTGACACAAGGATTAGCATTGAATGGAAATACATTGACAATAAGCGGTGGTAACTCTCATACATTCAATCAACAAAGCAATTGCTCTGCAATTGATGCAAGTGTTGCTGGTTCAAAAGTGATTATTACTGCGTCAGCTCCATCTCTATTGTATCAGGGAGGAAATATATTTAAACCAGGTGCAACCATTGATTATCTGGAATTTAATTCAAGTGGAAATATTTTTACTTTATTTAACCCGATAACTGTTAATACATTAAAACTGACAGCAGGTTCAATTAATAATACTTATAATAATATAACTGTAAATACTGCAATACTCAAAGGTGGTGCCAACAACGGTAATCTGTTGACGGCTCCTGTTTATGGCGGAACGGTAGCGGTAACAACAAGTGCCTCTTCAACAAGTGGTAATGAATTATTAGGTACCAGTGGTAAAGTTGGAACCTTGGCTGTTAATGACGGAGTTACATATACTTTAAGTGGAAATGGTGTAACGAGTTATTCGCTTACTAATTGTGGTCTTGGTTATGCTACAGCACCTTCTATTACCTTTAATACTCCAACCAACGGTACTGTTGCAACAGGAACAGCTGTTGTGCAGGGTGGAGTTGTGGTAGGAATTAATATTACTAACCCGGGGGTTGGGTATACGGCTGGTTCTACACCAACCGTTACAATACCTAATGCTCCAGCTTCGTTTAGTGCATGGAGTAATAAATCTTATGTTGTTGGTGATTTAGTTACTAATTCCAATAATTTGTATGCATGTGTATCTGCAGGAACTTCAACTACAGCGCCTACGGGAACAACTCAAAGTCAAACACCTGCAGGAGGAACATCTAAATGGAGTTATTTGTGTGGTACATGGACTGCAAGTATTGCTTATTCAGTGGGTGTAACCTGTATTAATAATAGTAATTTATATTTGTGTATATCCACTAATGGAAATTCAGCTGCAAGTGGTGGTCCTTCCGGAACCGGAAGCAGTATTACCGATGGGTCAATTTTATGGAAATATTTGGGTTCATGCTCAGGTTTATCACCAGCCAATGCAGCTGCAACCGTAACATATAACTCTAATAACAGTTTAACTGTTGATAATTTAACTATTGGAACTGGAACTTCAGGTATTGTGAATTATCCAAACAATCCAAATGCACTAACTTTAAATGTAAATAATAATGTTTCCGTAAGTGCCGGAGCAAAATTAGAACCGGTAGCACAAACAAGTTCTGTAACACATTTATTGAAGGTTGGTGGAAATTTAACTGGAACTTTTACCACCAGTGTTACCAATGGAAAATTAGATGTTACCATGAATGGTACAGGTTCTCAATCAATAAATTCAGCCATTACATTTAATGGATTAACAATAAGCAATACAACAGCAACTGTATCATCAACGGCAGCATTAAATACAACCAACTTAACAATTAATAGTGGGGCTGTATTGAATATGCAAGCCAATGCACTGAGCACGGTTACTACCCCAAGTGGTACCGGTAAACTTCAAACTCAGGCTACCACAGCCGCAATTCCTTCAGGAAAAACATGGACATTTAATGTTGAATACAATAATTTAACTGGTGGTCAAACGGTTATAACTGGAATATATTCAGGTGGTTTAACAATGAGTAATACGAGTGGTGTGAATACTGCCGGTGGAAATTTGACCATTGGAAATTCACTTACTTTAAATACAGGTTCAAATTTACTTCTTCCAAGTGGTAATTCGATATATAGTGTAACAGGTTTTACTGGATCTACAGGTGCAGGTACTTTACAGATTGGTGACATTAATACAACCTACCGTATACCAACAGGATTAACCTGGGGAGGTACTGTACAATACGTTTTTGCCGGGAATAATAGAATTGTGCCTGGATACTATAATAATTTGACAATTGATGATGGAACAGCCAGAACAATAAACTGGGGTAATGCATCCGGTGAAACAGGAACAATTGCTATAGCTGGTACATTGACTAGTTCAAGTACATCTTTTGTTGTTAATCAGGCTACAGTTGAATTCAATGGAACAAATCAGGCAATTCCTCGTATTACTGTTTATAACCTTAAACTATCAGGAACAGGTACAACTTTCCCAAATAATTTCATTTATATAGCTAATAATTTTGACCCTGGAAGTATTGCCTCTGCCTCACAAGGTAATATAATTTTCAATGGAACAACCGGAAGTCAAGCAATACCAGCTTTTGGATACTATAATTTGAATATTAGCAATTCATCTGGTATAACAATGAATAATGATGTTACAGTAAATAAGTCTTTGACACTTACTTCGGGTAATATTAGTACCGGAGCAAATACACTTACTATAGGTTCTACAGGTAGTATAGGGGGCTCAGCCAGTTCTTATATTAATGGTAATTTAGCTATGGTTTATGGTGCCACAGGTTCAAAAACTTTCCCTGTTGGTGCAGGTGGTAACTACCGTCCGGTAACCATTAATGCTACTGCGTTAGATGTAACTCCAAGTACATTTACAGTTTACCAGACCGAAAGTGCGTTTTCAGGTACATTGCCTGCTCATACAAGTTCTACTTTAGCACGTAACTGGACAATAGCTCAGAGCGGTTCTACTGCTTATACTTATAGCCTGACATTGGATGGTACCGGCTTTACACCAACAGGTAGTGCAAAAATATTACAAAATAATGCTGGTACTGTAAGTTCACACAATACAACAGGTACATATACTTCTTCAGGACTTACAAATACAGGTAGTTTTGGATTAGGTGATTATGTTGCCCCACCCGTTATTACAGCTTCTACAACCGCGTTAAGCAGTTTTGGATATACCTATAATGCAGGTCCATCAACCAGTAAAAACTTCACTGTAAGCGGAACTAATATGGTAGCTGGCATTACTGTAACACCTACTACTAATTACGAAGTTTCTGCTGACAATTCAACATTCAGTGGTTCGGCAATTGTAATTGGTGCAGCCGGTACTATCAGTTCTACTACAGTTTATGTTCGATTAAAATCGGGTTTATCAGCTGAAGATTATAATGCTGAAGCTGTAACTTTAACCTCTACAAGTGCAACTGAAAAAGATGTTACTTGTTCAGGTACGGTTTCTAAAGCTACTCCTACTTTATCATTACAAACATCTTCCGTAAATTATAGTGGTTCTTCTCAGTCAGCTACTGTCAATAGTTCAGTTGCAGGTACTGTAAGTAATGTATTGTATGCAGGATCTGCTACAGCTCCAACAGCTGTAAATTCGTATGCGGTTACAGCAGACTTTTTACCAACTGATGCTACTAACTATGCAACTTTAACCGGTGCTTCGGCAGGTACATATACAATTAGTGCAGTTGCTCCGGGCGCACCAACCATTGGAACAGCCACAGCAGGTAATGCACAGGTATCAGTAGCCTTTACAGCTCCATCAAATGATGGTGGTTCAACCATTCTTGATTATACTGTAACACCTTATATTTCAGGTATAGCACAAACAGCTGCAACAGGTGTAACTTCTTCACCATATAGTTTTACAGGTCTTACCAACGGAACAGCTTATACCTTTACCGTTACAGCACGTAACAGTGTTGGTAGCAGTTCAGCAAGTGATGCATCCAATTCTGCAACTCCGGCATCACCATCAGTAAACGTAGTAGCCGATGCAAATTTATCAACCTACTCCCCTACTTCAGCTACTGATGTAACTGTTACAAGTGGTGAACTTACCGTTGATGCCGATGCCAGTGTGAAATCAATGACTGTTGCTCCAGGAGCAAAACTCACATTAGCTTCAGGAAAAACACTGACAGTTGTAGGTGCTTTCACTCTTCATAGCGATGTTACAGGAACAGCTACTTTTGTAGATAATGGTGGTACAATTTCTGCCGGATCTTCAAATGTAGAACAATACCTGACTTCAGGTCGTAACTGGTATATTTCCAGTCCTGTTACTGGAGCAAAAAGTGATGTACTTTCTGCAAGTGAATTACACCCTGTTTATTTGTATGATGAAGTTCATGGAACTTCTGCTCCTTGGCCAATCATCACCAATACTACAACAGATCTGAATGTAATGCAAGGCTATGTAACAAACCCTGCCACTACCGGAGTGGTTACATTCAGCGGTTCGTTGAATACCGGTTCGAAATCAATTGATGTTACCCGTACGGCAGGTCAGACTAAGGCAGGATTTAATTTAGTTGGTAATCCATATCCAAGTTATTTAAACTGGGATAATGCAACAAAAACAGATTTATTAACGTCTATTTGGTATCGTACCAAAACATCAGGCGATGTGTACACTTTTGATACATACAACTCAACAGGTGGAGTGTCAACGTCAAATGGAGTTAAAGCGGTTACAAACCTTATTCCTCCAATGCAGGCATTTTGGGTACGTGTTGATAAGAGTTTAGGAGCTATTACAGGAACTTTTGCTGTGAACAATACTATGCGTTCACATGCCGATAACAGTTCAAATGGATTCAAATCCAAATCAAGTACAGAAAGTACACAACCATTATTACGTTTGGAAGTTTCGAATGGTTTAACCAGCGATCAGGCTTTGGTTTATTTCAATGCAAGTGCATCAAATAGCTTTGACAACTATGATTCACCCAAGATGTCAAATAATATTGCTAACATTCCTGAGATTTATACCCTTGCCGGAAACGAACAGGTAGTAATCAATGGTGTTAATAATCTGACTCAATTGACATTAGGATTCACCACCGGTCAAAGTGGAAACTTTACAATCAAAGCTTCTCAGTTTGCCAACTTTGTATCAGGTACACAGATAGTTCTGAAAGACAATGTATTGAATGTAGAACAGGATTTGACTGTAGCAGATTACAATTTCTATTCAGAGATAACAAATAACAATGAAAGCCGCTTTACGCTGCTATTCAAAGCACCTTCCGTAGCAACCGGATTGAACCAAAACGCAACCAGCAATGTTTGGATTTCGCTGAATGGCAATAATCAAATTGTGGTAAACGGAGCAAATGCTGAATCTACTGTAGCTGTTTATAACTCAGTTGGTCAAAAATTAGTATCAGAACGGATTACAGCATCGACAAAAGCACTAAGTACTCAGTTCGTACCGGGAGTTTATATGCTAACAATTAGCAATTCGGGAAAAACCGTAACGAAAAAATTGATTATTGATTAATAATTTTAACATATCTTTAGCTGTGAATTGTTTGAATTTTCCTCAACCGCCTTCTCCATCAGGGAGTTGGCGGTAAAGGAGAGTTAAAAAAATCAGATATTATAAACCATTAATACAAATATTATGAACACAACAATAAAACAAAATTACATAGTTCCAACTATTGAACGCATTGAGTTGGATAATGAAATAGCTCTACAACTAGAATCAACTCCTCCAAAAGCACCGGGTGAAGCAAGAAATTCTGCACCTGAATACTTTAATTCTGATCCATTTAAGGATAATAGGGGTTAAATAATAAATCTTGATTTAGTTTTGTTATTCTTCGATTATCGGGTCGTTTTGATTCGAAATGTAATTATATTTTCTAAATTTGTCAACAAAAACACAACTAAAATAACTCATCAATACTAAAAAATTCAACTCTTATGAAAAAAAATGTACAATTAAAATTTATAGTTGCCCTTGCAATGGCAGTTATGTCTTTGAGCACAGCGAGTGCAAAAGATTGGTTTGTAAAACCTAATGCTTCCGGTACCGGTGCAAGTTGGGATGACCCGTGTAATGTTTCAGTAGTTGGAGGTACACCTGCTGGATTGGCCGACGGAGACAAAGTATATATTTCAGCCGGTATATATCAACGATCTACTTCCATCAGTATTACCAAATATGTTACAATTATAGGAGGCTATTCATCTGCATTAACTGGTACAGAAATCCCTGCAACCCGCAATTTGGCAGCAGATTCTACCATTTTTGAACCTACATCGGGCGGAACAGCACGTTGTATTAATATAGCTGCCACCACAACACCCGGATTTTATAGTATAGTGCTTGATGGTTTATACATCAAAGGTTTCAACATGGCCACTGCTAACGGCGGAACTGCAATTAGTATTGGCAATAGTCAGGGAGACATAACTATAAAGAACTGTAATTTTAGCAATAACGTTTCTCTTAATGCGAATGGTGGAGCTATTACTATGTCAGCTATAACCTATAATATTACGATTTCTTTCGACCATTGTACGTTTACCGGTAATCAGGCAACATGGACCACTGGCAATGGATATGGTGGAGCAGTGTTTTTCAATAATGGTACAACTGTGCCAAAAACGATTAATTTCACAAACTGTCTGTTCAAAAACAATACTGCTTTTGGTCGTGCCGGAGCTATTTATGGAACTAGCTATTTAACTATGAATATCACGGATTGTTATTTTGATACAAACTATTGTACAAATGCTACAGATAATACCAGCAGTGGTGGAGCGATCTATATTGCAGGTGGAACTCAGAGTAACACTGTAAATATGCTTCGTACCATATTTGTAAACAGTTCCTGTACAGCTAAAGGTTCGGTAATCTGGTTCAATACAATTCCGAAAAACACCCTTAATGTAACCGATTGTAGTATGATTGGTAATTATGCTATGCGAAAAGGTTCAGCCCGTGCTGCCATAGATGCTGATAATTTCACAACAAACTTAGATGTTATTCTTAATAACTGCGTGTTGTCTAATTTCAACAACAATACAGCAGGTGTAAAACAGTCAAAATATGCCGACTTAATGAACCTAACACCTTTAAATTGTTCAACCAGTTCAACTTTTACCAACACAATTTTAAATGGTACTTATTTCAGCAATATACGTAATAATACCTACGATGCCGTTCAACCCGATACCTTGTATAGTAAAACACATGGTTTCTTAGATTCAACAACGATTGCATTAGCCATTTCGGGCAATTTGAAAATCACCAATAAAATTGTTTATCTCAAAACATTTACTCCTGCTTTACTTGGCAGTTTTGTGGAACAAAAAATATTTGATGTAAAAAGATTGTTAGCAATTCCAATGACATTGGTTGCGAATGTACCTGTAGGTTACATACTTACAGTCGATGGAACTGATTATATAAGTAATGGATTGGATGTTAACATCAGTATTCCTGTAGCTTCAACAGATCCTGTTATTGTTTTAAAAACGAATACAGGTATTTCAAACGTGAATTCTTTACATGCAATAGTTACTTCATCAGACGGGATTATTCATGTTACAGGAATTGAATCAGGCTACAAGGTTTCTGCCTTTAATTTGGCTGGTCAACTACTTTTCAGTAAAACTTCCAAATCAGATAATATAAGCTTTAAAGCCAATGGTTTTGTATTGGTAAAAGTTTCAGCAGCAGGGGCTACAAGTAGCTATAAATTGCTTTCCAAATAGTCTTTTTAAGAAGAAACAGAATCTGTATTAGTCAGGTTCTATTTCTTTTTAAATACGAATTTTCTCAAATCTATAAATTAAACATCATGAAAAAACTTATTGTATCTGCACTTTTTCTTACTAGTACATTGGCATTCTTTGCACAAACAAATTTGATTACCGATGGTGGTTTTGAACTTTTAAAAGTTGGAACAAAATCATACATTACGGTTAGTAGTGGAAAAACTACGGGATTATCCGGAAAATGGCAGCTGACTTTTGCCAAAGGTGGTTGCCCTGAAGGATGCTGCCAAGGCACATCCGAAATTGTGAACACTGATAAAAAATCGGGTGAGAATTCCATTAAAATTGCTATTAACAAACAAACAAATCGTAATGACATTAAGCTTCTTCAATCCATCAAATCAGTTCCGGCAGGTGTATATGAAATTACTTTCTGGACAAAGTCTGATGGGACTGATTGTCCTCTTGCACTGGATGTTTTAATGGCAACTCAGTCTTCTACCAATAATGGAAAAGATCCCTTCACTGGAAATTTTGTCAGTTCTACAGATTGGAAACAATATAAGTTGAAAGTAGATATTTCAGCATGGACAGACGAAGAACGCAATGAAATGAGAATTTCAATACGTCCAAATACATCCAAAGCATTACCGGTTGGTCCTTTTCCTAAAACGTTCTGGATTGACGATGTTACTTTTTCTCAGGTAACCGCTAAATAATTTTATATATTTATCAGACACTAATTTACAACTAGTCCCAACGTTAATTTGGGATTAGTTGAATCTAACTTTTATCTATTATGAAGAAAATTACTTTTTTATTATTGACTTTTGTCACTTTATCTTCGCTAATTGCTCAAACTTATACGCCCCGCCAGGATTACCAATGGTATACTTCTATTTCCACTACCGATAACAAAGGAATCGTATATAACTTAACACCTTATATGTGGATACCACCCGGTTGCCAAAGAGTGAATGCTGTTTTCGTGGCCAGTACAGCCGTGCTCGAGCAGCTTTTAGTGGAAAGTCCGGAGATTCGCGCGGTTTTTTCTCGTCGTGGAGTTGCTATACTATGGTCATCTGACAATTTTTACCACGATGATGTGACTGCCACAGGTCAGATTCAGACCATGCTCAATGTATTTTCTTCACTCACCGGTTATACTGAACTTAAAACTATTCCATGGATTGTAACCGGACACAGCGGAACGAACCCCATGCCACGATATATCGTAAAAACGACACCGGAGAAGGTTGCTTTTGCTATAATTAATAAAGCTACAGCTCAGTGTGGAAGTATCAATACAGTTCCAATTTTGTCAACTAATGGTGAATTTATGGAATGGGATAGCTATAGCAAGGATTTGAAAGCGAATATTTCTACTGAATCATCTTATGGTGATGTCAGAAACAATCGAACAATATACAATCAGCCGCTTTCCTATTTCTTCGATCCAAATACCGGACACTTTGACTGCAGCCGCCCGTTGTTGAGAAATATCGCCATATGGCTTGATGATATGTGGGATTTACGTTTCGATGGTAATGGAAATATGATTACTCTGGATCAAAGTAAAGGCTGGATTGTGGGATTGCCCTGCGTCGGTTATACTTCTGATCAGTTTCTGCCCATAACTTACACCAATCAGGAAACCGCTTCGTTAACATTAGCTCAGGTAAAAGCTGCAGCATGGTTTCCAAGTCAACGTACAGCTCAGGCAGCTTACGATATGGCAACTATCTCCATGACACGAACTACACAGGTTACAGGTTTTGTGAATCCAACTGATGGAACTTATGATGCACAGTCCTACTGGTGGCGTGCTATTATGCTCAAAATACCTTTTACACTAGGAAGTGATGGTCATTCGGTAACTCTGGCAACAGCAGCCTATACACGCATGCCAAACCGAACTGATTATTTTGATAATGCATTTAATCCTACTCAAACATTCTATAACAAGGCTGATAATTCGTTTACCAACTCTGGCAATCCAAGTCAGATAGAAGTGTGCAGTGGTAACTGGAAACCGACCGGAACAACTACTTTTGAGTATATTCCGCGTTTTAAAAGTACCAATTATTTTATCGTTCGACAGCTGGGCGATGCTACCTATCGTTCATCTGTTCAGGCGGGTAATGTGAATCTAACATCTATAACAGGAGGAACAGCAAATACAATTACGTTTAATGCCATTGCGAATCAAAATATGAACACACTCAATTCATTAACTTTATCCGCAACAAGTACGGCAGGAATTACTGTACGCTATTTTGTAAACAACGGTCCGGCACATATCACTGGAAAACAACTTATTTTTGATAAGGATAGCATACCTCCAAAAGCACATTTTCCTATCCCGGTAACCGTTACCGCATACCACTTGGGAACTGCTTCACCTACAGTAAATACAGCCAATGTAGTTTCACGCACTTTTTATATAATGAATGGTTCACTTACTCCGCTTACCTGGTTTGTGGCTCCCACTACTGTAGGAACCGGCGATGGAACAAGCTGGGCAAATGCCTGCAGTATTCAGACAGCAGTGAGTTATGCCACTTACGGGGATAATATTTTTATGAAAGTGGGTGATTATAATTTATCAGCTTCCTTGTCGGTTGACAGCAAAGTGCTGAACATTTACGGCGGATTTGCCGGAACTGAAAGTCAGATTTCAGATCGCCAGCGTTCTGATTTGGATGGTAACGGAATTGTGGAGTCCTGGGAATTTATGAACAAAACCCGTTTGGTGGGTGGACGCTATAAAGCTACTCCTGCAAGTTTTACGGTGTTCAAAGTTACCGGAGGAACTGTCAGTAACGTACGTGTAGATGGGATTTCTGTGGAAGAAGGTTTATATTTAGGTGGTGGAAATCCTGCCGGTGTGAATATCTCTGGAACTTGTGTTTTTGCAAATTCTACTATTCGAAATTGTCGTGTGTACAATGCTGCCGGTGACGTAAACTCATCAGCAACGGGAGGTATCGCAACTTCGGTTACGGATGCAGTGATTGACGGTTGCCTCATTGAAAATTGCGAAGCTCAACCTTGCCAATCAACGGCTGGTTATGGTGGACAGGCAAAAGGTGGTGGAGTTTGGTCGGCGGGAACAATTCAAAACTGCGTAGTAAGGAATAACCGTATAATTTTTAATATTATTCCTCCTGCCGGAAATACTAATACTGTTAAATATAATCCATACTTATATGCTGCCGGAATTTATCTATTTAACAAAACAGCAAAAGCCATTAATTGTGTGGTGTATAACAATGAAGTAAGGGTTATTAACTGGGATATGGTAAATCATTCTGCCGATCTGAGTTCAATTACTGTACGTGGTGTGGGTATTAATGCCGAAAACGGAGGTTCCATTATTAATTGTACGGTTGTGAATAATGCTGCTTCGGTAAAAGATCTGAATGGCAATTTTGTTCTTACAGCCACTAATGCCGGACAAGGTGTGGGTATTTATCAGAAATCTCAGAATTCTGCGGCAACAAACAATGAAGGCTATTTAGTGAATACCGTCGCTTGGGGGAATTATTCACCCGGAGTTTCAGCAAGCAGCAAACAGGTATATTTAAGTACAGCCACCTCTGCAGCTACATCAACGCCTTATTTTGTATATTATAATAACTTAACTCCGGGTTCTTTTACAGGGTTTGTAAGTCCGAATACTGCTTATTTCGTTGCATCCAATCATCTTACCAACTTGTCAGCAACCAATATAACCGGATCTACCGGTCCGTTCTTCCTTTATCCTTCCACTTTTGCCGGAGCGGTTTGGGGACCATTGACTCAGGCTTCGTCTGATTCGTTGAAGTTAATTACTAAAGCCAACTGGACACTTCAGAACGGTTCTTACCTGATTGGCAAAGGAACAATTTCCTACTCTGCGGCAGGAAGTACAACCCTATTAACACCAACACTTGACCTTGTAGGGTCTAACAGAAGTGCAAATGCACCCACTGTAGGTGCGTATGAAACTCAATACTGGTCAAGTCCTACATCCTTTTTAAATCCTATTAATAAAAAAAATAATGTTTATCGTTCTGAAAATGAGCTTTTTAATCTTACAATAGGTGATAAAGTAACTGTTTACGATGCCTGTGGAAGAAAACTTCAAGCTTTGAAGGCTTCAACCAATCAACTTCAACTATCTTCCAACGGTTTTTTCATTGTTTCGGTACAACACCCGAATGGAGAAACAGAATCAGTTAAGTAATTATCATTAATCTTTAGTATGAAAAAAATATATCTGATACTTTTCGGCGTACTTGTTTTGTTGATGCAAATACATGCTCAGCAAGCCAAAGGCACAATAAAATATGTAAATTCGTTTGAAAACATCAACCATCCTCAGGTGGCTTACTGGTTTTTCTCGAAAGATATGCTCAATCCGGAACGTTTTGAAGGCAAGATAGACAGCTTGGCTAAGTTCAGTAAGTACACTCTGATTTTTCTGACTTCCAGAAATGGTGTTGATTTTTACGATGCAGCCAAAATGCATCCGGTTTTTGAACAACTTGTAAAGTATGCTCATTACAAAGGGCTGAAAATTGGTTTGCAACTCTGGGACCGAAAATACAAAGTTCCGATTGAGAATACTGAACGAATGGTTCAGGAAGGTGAAATCACCCTCGATGATAATGGTACAGGCACTTATGCGGTTAAAGCAAAATTTGTCCGCGATGCGCGTTCTATTCTGAAAAGTGAGCTTTTTAAGGTTTATGCTTTCAAAAAATCGGGCAGTGGCTTTTATGTTCCGGGCACACTAACTGATATTACAGCTCAATGTAGTCTGAAAGAAGGTAAAGAAACGGTGGATGTATCTGTAAAGGCTGATAAAAAACTCAAAGGCTATACGGCTTATATTCTCACGCAGCATTATTATAACGTTTGTACCAATCACAGTGTTGAGGCGGTAAATAACCTCACTCAGGCGCTGAAAAGCTATTCGGATATTCCATTCGATGGGGTCGGTCTGGACGAATATACCAATATGCGTGTTTCCACCACCTGGGAACTGAAGAAAAATAACGATGTGTTTCGGGGCAGGCCCTATTCCTTGCCGATGGGCGAAGAATTGAAAGTAGCAACCGGAACTGAACCTGAAAAAGTCCTTCTGGATATGCGCTATGCACCAGCCGGAAAACCTGAAATCCGCATCAAAGCCATCAATAATTATATGGCTGTGATGCGCAGCGGTACCATAAATATGGAACGTACTATTTACGATAAAGGAAAGGAATTCTATGGTCCAAACACCTTTATCGGACTGCACGACACGCACCATAATTTTCTGGATGGCGACGAAATTTGGCAAACCGGTCTGAACTGGTGGAATGTGAAACGTGATTACGGGCACACTGACGAGGGAACTCCCACTGCCACTCAAATGGGAATTGGCTTCACTTATACACGCAATGTGATGTACAATATGTATTACAACAAAAGTCTGGAAAACATTATTACCAAAGCAATGTCAGACCTGACTTACGGCATTCGTACGCATTACCATGCCATCAACGATATTCAAAAATGGGGTGTCAGCGTGGAACAACCCGAAGCACTTGCCGAAATAAACAAAGTGGAAAATGCAGCACGCCTGCTGAACCGTTTCAATCCTTCTCTTCCAAAAATCAAACTGCTGGTGGTTTTTGGAATGGAGTCACTCGCCAACTGGTATCCCGATTCTACCAAACGGGGCATGACCGATATCAACAATTCATTGAAAATTGAAGAAAAAGCCGTGGAATTGTGGAAAGCAGGTTATCTGAATGCACTAGTTCCTACCGACCTTATTGCTGACGGTCGTCTGAAAATTAATGCCTATGGAAAGCCTGAAATTCAGGGACATGAGTTTGATGCCATGATTTTTCTGTATCCGCAATATGCCCGACAATCAACCTTTGACTTTCTGAAATCGTATGTGAATAAAGGTGGAAAACTGATGGTGGAAGGTCAGGCAAGCTACGGTTTTGATGGTAAAAATGTCAGCAAACAATGGAACGAAATTGCCGAGAAAGCACTGTTGAAATCATTCAAGGTAGATGAAGTAAGAAAATTGGGAGTGAGCAAGCGTGAATTTGAAAACGGAGTGCTGAATGAAGACGGTTCTTTTACGTTTACGGGAATCAAAGATTCTCAGACTTTTACTGCCGCTAATCATAACTTTAAGATTGAAAGTAACGGACTGGCAGCTATTCAGACTGACGAAAACGGAAACCTAAAAAAAATGGTGGCTACTGCCTTTTCGTCTCTGAAAAAAGATGGGAAAACCATTCTCAGCTTATCCAAACCTGCTGATATTTCAGTGGTTGTGAATAATGGTGTAGCTGATATTATTGTTGCCGATGAAACAAAATCAATCAAAGTAAACGAAACTTTAAACAACGCTGAGAAATGAATATTTCAAAGATTAAATACACACTTCTATTATTGTTTTTTGCTTGTGTATGTCATGCACAAACATTTTTTGTCAGTCAGAGCGGAAACAACAACAATCCTGGAACAAAAGATAAACCCTTTGCAACCCTCGAAAGGGCTCGCGATGAAGTGAGAAAAAGCCGCATTAATGGTTCTGAAGCCACCGTGTATATTCGTTGCGGAGTTTATGCCTTGCAAAATCCCTTCATCCTGACTCAGGATGACAATCAAACTACTTATTCGGCATACAACGACGAAAAAGTAATAATTCGTGGCTCACAAGCCATCCGTCCTGCTGATTTTCATAAAATAACCGACAAAGCAACCCTGCAGCGAATTAACCCTAAGTTTCGTAGTGACATTGTAGAACTGGATTTGAAAGCGCTCAACATCAAAAATACCAAGAAATATGCCGACCTGTTCAACGACGATGGCGGAATTATCGACCTGTTTATGAACGACGAACGGATGCAGCTTTCGCGTTATCCGAATGTGGGTGATATGACCATGAAAAAGGTAATCATCAACGGTGGAGGTCAGGAAACGAAGAATGCCGACTGGGCGAACTTTTACGCGGCCGGACAAAAAGAAGCACTTCCGCCCCGTCAGGGAGTTTTCGAATATCGCAACAAACGAACTAATCGCTGGGCGAATGTGCTCGACCGTGGCGTTTGGATAAAAGGTTTCTGGCGTATTCCCTGGCAAAACGAAGCGGTGCGCATTGCCGAAATTGATACAGTGGCTCAAACTATCAAACTCGCCAAACCTGTTTCGGGCGGAATAGGCAATAAATACACCCGTCCCGAAGGCAATGGCAAAGAACCTTATTGGTTGATGAACCTGTTGGAGGAAGTGGATTTGCCCGGTGAGTGGGCAGTGGATTTCAAAGATCAAAAACTGTATTTCTATCCGCCTGCTAAAATTACAGCCGGTAGTGTCCGCCTTGCCGATATCAATGCTCCGCTTATTCAGCTAAACAATACCTCGAATGTGAAGTTCAAACGCATTGTTGTAGAAGAAAACATGAACAACGGCATTCAGATAAACGGTGGCGAAAATAATCTGATTGCAGGATGTACAGTTCGTAACATTACCAAACGCGGCATTGTGGTGGATGGTGGAAAAGATCACAGCATATTGAGCAACGATGTATATAATCTTGGTGCTGCCGGTATCTGGCTTCGGGGAGGAAATGAAGATGTAACTCCACGTATTTCCGCTAATTTTAAAGTAGTAAACAATCATATTTACCATTTCAGTCAGATTACCCGCATTTATGAACCCGGAATCAATGTTGGATTTACTGGTGGAGGTGGCGGTGGTCATCATGTGGCAGTGGGTATGTATGTGGCGCACAACCTCATTCACGACACGCCCCACGTAGGTGTGCTCTACGGAAGCTGGGATTCTAAATTTGAGTACAACGAGATATTTGATTATTGCAAGATTTCCGACGATATGGGAGCATTTTACTGCTACGACTTGTACGAACGCATGGGAAATCAAACGATTGCTTATAATTTTATTCACAACAGCCCCATTGGCGACGGTATTTATTTTGATAACGACCACCGCAATGTACATGTGTATGGCAACTTAGTGGCTTTGTTCAGCGACCCGAAACGTCGCGGCACTGGTTTTCTGTACAAATCAGGTACTCAGGCTAAAAAGAATAATCCGCAAAATATGGAGTGTTACAACAACATTGCCCTGAATTGCAACTACGGTTTTCAGTTCCTGTCCTTTTCGTTTATGGTGGATTCCAACAAGTTGTATAACAATGTGTCTGCACTGAGCACTCAAACCTCATTTAGAAACCGCATTCTTGAATGGAGTAACAAAGAACACGATACCACCGCAATACCTGCTCCGGCAAAGTTTAAGAATATAGCATACAAAGCAGATCCTGGTTTTGTCGATTTAAAAAACTTCAAACTCAACCTGAAACCTGATTCAAAGATATTCACGGATTTGCCCGAATTTAAAGTTATTCCGTTGGATAAAATAGGTTTGTTTATCGACGAGTACCGTACAAAACTGCCTAGCGATAAGGAAATTAAACGCTTTGAAACCATGCCCGCCAAAGATGGAAACGGGACGGAGATATTGGATAGGAATTGAATGTTTTAAATTATTTGCAGAATCTAATTTGCTTAAATTGTTCATTAATTCTTATTGAAAATGTATCTAAGAAAATTTCTAATTTTTGTTTGTGTTATTAGTGGATTGCAATCATTTGCTCAATCGTATGAGAGTGTTGAGAATGTTATTGAAACTGCCAAAGAGTCCTCAAGGTTTAATTTATTGGTTAAAAACAATGATTATTCCTTAGCACGAGAATGTGCAGAAAATCTGGTAGTTGACAATCAGATTTTTTTAAGCGATTATTTGTGTAACAATACATTGTATAAATTGAAAAGTCAAAATACAAAAGTATATGCTGTATGTCTGATTAGGGAACTTTATACAACTAAAAATAACAGTTTAAAGCGATTGGTTGCTCCAATATATTATTACCAGCTTTTTCTGAATACGACCAAACCGGATAGCATCAACCTGCTCTTGAATGAGTATTCCTCACTTGTTAATAAATATAATTCCTATGACACAAAAATTGATTTGTATTCTATTTTGATTGTCAAACGACTTCAAACTATTAATACAGTATCAAATGAAACAATTCATAGTATTTTGTCTCAATCAATCATAAATCTTTTAAAATTCAAAGAAGTTGATTTTAAAGATCATATTGATAAAAGTTTGCTGAATTCGCGTATGTGGTGCCGGCTTATGTTGGCTAATCTCTATTATCTGGATTATAAGGTTACAAAAGAAACCAATCCGGAACTTTTAAGAAAGTCTTCTGAATATAGTTGTGATATAAATGATTTTATATACATCCATCATATCAGTGCTGTCACACGACTTTTGTTTGGAATAGATCAAATGGGTTTTGATGGTGAATATGCAAAATATCTGATAGCTAATTCGGACAAAAGACAAGCACTTGAGGTGCTTACTAAACGCGCAATGTTATTACCTAGCAATAAAAATATGTTAACATTAAGAGATTTATTCAGAGATACAGATACAGGAAAAGATTTCAAAACCTATTGGATCGAAAAGTTAAACGCATTTTATAAACCTGTCAAGAATTTATCATTATCAACAATAGAAAACAAAAAGTTAAAAATCAGCGATTTTAAAGGTAGTTGGGTATATATGGATGTATGGGGCAGTTGGTGTGCACCCTGTAAAAATGATTTGCCAAATGTTCAGAAATTTTACGAGCAAATTCAGAACGATTCAACTGCAAATATCAAGATGTTGACACTGTCCTATAACTCAACTAATATAAAAGGTTTTATGAATCAGAATAATTATACTTTTCCGGTTGCCGAAATAGAAAGCTATGAAAATAATGTATTGAATGTCTATTTTTTTCCGACACGTTTTCTGATAACACCTGACGGAAGTATTATTCGTATACCGTTTGTTACTAACTGGAGCGAAATGGTTCGTAATTTTGCATTGTTTTAAAAACAACATTTAGTTATAGAAATTCTATCTAAAATCCAATTTCAAGGTTATTAATTGAGCAAGAAAAAAACAAGATAGTGCATAGGAATTGATCTTGTTTATAAATTCCCTATAATAATACACTTACAGCCTTTGATGAAACAAATCTCCCATGATTTGATACAATAAGTCTGTACTTGTAATCAACTAAAAACTAATTTTGAACCCATGATTTAGGTTGTTTCGTGAAATTGGAACAGCAATTGAAAACAATAAAAGAATAACAATAAAATTATGAATAAAAGAAATTTGATTATACTTGCTTTGGCAGTTTCAGGTATTTTTTCGGTTCGAATAATGGCTGTAAAACCCAACAGTTTATTTAGCGACAATGGAGTTTTTCAGCGCGGAGTGGAAGTACCGGTTTGGGGAACAGGCGATACCGATGAGAAAGTGAGTCTGGAGTTTAACGGTCAAAAGCTTGAAACAACCGTAAAAGACGGAAAATGGATGCTGAAACTGAAACCGATGAAAGAAAACAGTACGCCGCAGAATTTGGTCATAACCGGCAAAAACACTGTGACTGTAAAGAATATTTTGGTTGGAGAAGTGTGGTTGTGTAGCGGTCAGAGCAATATGGCTTTTCCTTTACGCGCCGTGAAAGCACTAGGTAATTACCCCAAAATTAAAGAAGTATTGCGCGATGCTCAAAATTACACGCTTATTCGACAGTTTAGAGTGCCGTTGATTAAAAATACCGATATTCCGGCCAAAGTGGATGATGCAAAAGGAAAATGGTTGGTGTGCGATAGTATGACTTCCCGGGACTTTTCGGCGGTGGCATATTTTATGGCAGTCGATTTATTTAAAAGATTGAATGTGCCAATAGGCATTGTCAATTCATCCTATGGTGGAACAGCCATTGAAAACTGGATAAGTAAAGAAACACTTGAAACTCTTCCAACAGAAAAAGTAGCTATCATGTCAAGATTTGATAAGGAAATGACTGATTTTCCAAAGAAAATGGCAGATTATCAAAACAATTTGTCGTCGCTTCAGGATAAATTCAAAACAGATTCCACTTTAGCCGTTTTACAGAAAAAGGAACTTCCCAGGAAACCATCTGTACCGATGAGCCCATCCGAACGTGGCGGTCCTACCGGATTATGGAATACCATGATATATCCGCTTATTCCTTATGCTTTCAAAGGCGTGGCCTGGTATCAGGGCGAAGCCAATGCAAGTCGCGGAATACAATATCGTGCTTTGTTACCTGCATTGATTCAAAACTGGCGTACTGAATGGAAAAATGAAACAATGCCTTTTGTGATTGTTCAGATTCCTGGATGGAAAAATCATTTTCCGGAATTGAAAGAAGCTCAGTTCCTAACAACTCAAAAAGTGCCGAATACCGCTTTAGCCGTGACTTACGATTGTGATGATACGCTGGATGTTCACCCTTGTAACAAACAACCGGTAGGTGAACGAATGGCACTGGCTGCCCGTGGCATAGCTTATGGCGAAAAAATTGAATATTCAGGTCCTGTTTATCAATCGATGAAAGTGAATGGAAACCGGATAATCCTGACTTTTACACATACCGGAAGCGGATTAGTGGCAAAAAACGGTGCATTGAAAGATTTCACTATTGGCGGAAGTGACAAGAAATTTGTACCTGCTAATGCTGAAATAGTGGGCAATACAGTTGTGGTTTCTGCCGAATCTGTTACGAATCCTGCAGCTGTTAGAGCAGGATGGAGACTTTGTCCGCAAATGAATTTGTACAATAAAGAAGGTCTGCCTGCATCTCCTTTCCGGACGGATGTAAAATAGCTTAGTTTACAGTTCACAGTTTATAGTTTATAGTTTATAATCTTATAAATCATTGTTCAACAATGAGATACAGCAAAGTAGTTCTTTTGTTCTTATTATCAGGAATTTGTGTTTTAAATGCTCAGGTTCCTTACAAGCTTCGTTTTGCTGTTCAGCAATACGATCACAGCCTGTATAATAAAATGACAAACAGAACGGTTGTGGAGGCAGTTGGCAATGAGCTGATACTTAAAACAGCCACAGGTGAATGGACTATTGAAACTGAGAAAAAAACTGTTTCTGCCACCGACAATACGCTTGAATATTCTGTAATATTCAGACTGACAAAAGGATATGAAAATTCTGCTGCCGTTTTGGTTGAACTGGATTTTGAAAACTGGAGCAAAAAAAATTACGTACTCATGCCTGCTGCTGCTTACAACGGCAACCGTTTTGAATCGCGCCGAATTCCCTACTCTCCGAAACTGAACGATGCACGCGATATTGGCAAAGATAAACCGATTATTATTTCCGATGTTCCCCGGCTGAACATTGCCGACGGACTTTCGCAAATTCAGGAACGAAGTGGCGCAATGGCATTGCCTTGTATGGGTTTTCAGTCGGTTACAAATGAACAAGGCTTCTTTCTTACTACCGTTCAGCGAAACTCGTTTGGTGATTTGGGAATGAATATTGAAGAATCTGCTAACCGTCAACAGGCTGTTATTTCGTTGTGTTCCCCTTTGGTTCGGGAGCGCACCAAATATCTGATTTGCGATAATCAGGCTCCTTCTACCGATATTCCTGCCGATTTCAAAGTCGGTGATGCAGTCAAGTTTACGTTTTGGGTTTACAACTTTGATGCTCCAAAAATTCAATCGGTTTTTGATAAATATCTGCTGATTCGCAAGGATTTATGCCCTGCGTCTGAGTTTATTCCGCAACTTCCGTTTTCAGCCTGTTTCGATTTGTTGGAAAAGAAATTTAATACCGAAAATTTCGTGCCGGAATGGGGCTATTATTCAGTGGGAATGCGCTCGATGTTTCTGCAGGACTGGCAGATAGGCTGGACCGGTGGTATGATTTCCACCTATCCGCTTTTGTTTTCGTCCAGTGAGCAAACCCGCCGAAATGTGATTGCCAATTTCGACTGGTTGTTTCCTAATGGCATTTCACCTTCGGGATTCTTCTGGGATAGTGGCGAGAAAGGAAACAAATGGTATGGTGGCGATATTCGTAAACCGCAGGCCAAAAACTGGCATTTGATTCGTAAAAGTGCTGATGCACTGTATTATATCCTCAAACAGTTTGACTTGATGAAGCGTCAGGGAATTGCTATTAAACCGCTTTGGGAAAACGGAACGCGCGGAGTGGCTGATGCTTTTGTAAAACTTTGGCAACAAAACCATCAGTTTGGGCAATTTGTAGATAGTCAAAGCGGAGAAATTGCAGTGGGTGGATCATCAGGTGCGGGCTTAGCTCCTGCTGCTTTGATGTTGGCATCAGTTTATTATAATGATAAAAAATACGAAAAGGGTGCTTTGGAATCGGCACAGGCATTGTACGATAATTTTGTTCAAAAAGGAATCAGTTGTGGCGGACCGGGCGATGCCCTGCAAAATCCTGACAGTGAATCGCTTTACGGTTTGCTCGAATCTTTTGCTGTGCTCTACGAAATGACCGGCGATAAAAAATGGCTCAATTATGCCAGCGAAACAGCTGCTCAGTTCTCTACCTGGGTTATGTCATACGATTATGTTTTTCCGGCAAACTGCCTTTTCGGGCAGCTGATTATGAAAACTACCGGTGCTGTTTTCGCCAACACGCAGAACAAACACGGCTCTCCGGGCATTTGTACGCATTCCGGACTGGCTTTGCTGCGCTTGTATCGTGCCACAGCTAATCCTGTTTATCTGCAATTGCTACAGGATATTGCCCGTTCTATTCCACAATATATGTCGCGACCCGCCCGACCGATAAAAGGAATGCACGATGGCTGGATCAATGAACGCGTGAGCACAACCGACTGGTTTGAAGGAATTGGTGAGATATTTCCTGGTTCTACCTGGGCAGAAACGGATTTAATGTTGACTATCAAAGAATTACCCGGAGTTTATCTCGATTTGGAGAAACAAACTATAACAGCATTTGATCAGGTACAGGCTGAGCTTATTTCCTGCAAGGCTAATTCTGCCCGTCTGAAAATTAGCAACCCGACCAAATCAGTTGCATACATTAGCCTTCTTGCCGAAAGTGCCAAAGATAAATTGAAACCCTGGATAGAAAACCGGTTTTATGGGAGAAAAGGAGTCGAATTAAAGCCGGGTGAGACCAAAGTACTTAACGTTTACTCTGAAAAATAATCTTATAATGAGTTTTACAAATAAAAATATAATCCTGTTTTGTGTATCTGTTTTACTGTTTTCAACTACAGTTTTGAAGGCTCAGCAAACACAATTTATTATGGATATGGTGCATCACAATCCGGGTGAAGCACTGGCAAAATCGGCGTTTACAAATCCGGAATATGTGAAGCAAAGCGGGTTTAATGTGCAGGTAATGAACGATTTTATTTTCCCGACAGCTGCTGTATCTTTCGATAGTTTTGATGCCACGATTTTTCCGAAAGGAAGCAAAGACCGTGAGTGGCTCAATGCTGCTACCCTCCAGATTCAGAACAATATAAAAGCAGCTCATGCTGCGGGTATCAAGGTGTTTTATTTTACCGACATTGTGGTTTTGCCAAAAAAACTGGTGGAGAAATACAAAGACCAGCTGTCTGATTCCTGCGGAAAAATATCCTTCGAAAAACCACTTACCATTGAACTGCACAGAATCATGTTTGAAGAATTGTTCCGGAAGTTTCCCGATCTGGATGGTCTTGTTATCCGTACCGGCGAAACTTATCTGAACAACGTTCCGTACCACACCGGCAATAATCCGATTTGCGACGGACCAAAAAGCCACATCAAACTACTTAATTTATTGCGTGATGAAGTATGTGTAAAGCGCAATAAGACAATAATCTACCGAACATGGTCGTTTGGCGGAATGCACGACGACCCGGCTTATTACCTGCGGGTAACCGACAGCATTCAGCCTCATCCAAATCTCGTATTCTCCATCAAACATGTTAAGGGAGATTACCAACGTACTTATCCTTTTAATCCTTGTTTGGGAAAAGGAAAGCACCGTCAGGTGGTTGAAGTGCAGTGCCAGCGCGAGTATGAAGGCAAAGGTGCTTATCCAAACTATGTGATGAACGGTGTAATTAATGGCTTTGAAGAATACAATCCTAACGTTCACCCTAATTGTTTGAATGATATTAAAAACAATTCGAATTTCGCCGGAATATATTCCTGGAGTCGGGGAGGAGGTTGGGTCGGACCATTTATAAGCAATGAATTTTGGCCGCGATTAAATGCTTATGTTCTGAGTGCCTGGGCCAACAATCCAAATCTTACCGAGGAAGCAGCATTTAACCGCTTTATGGATGAACAGGGAATTAAGAGCCAGGAGTCACGCTCCGCTTTTCGTAAGCTGTGTTTGCTTTCAGCTAAAGCCATTTTACGGGGTCACATGTCTGCAAAACTGACTCTGAAACCTGATTGGGCATTCTGGATGCGTGATCACTTTCTGGCAGGAATTGAAAAACCAGATCTGAAAGAAGGAAAACAATTCCCTTCCGAAGGTTTTTTGTATAACGAATTCAGCGATTTTTATAAAGCAGGAACGCTGAAAATGGCTGTAGATGAAAAGCAGGAGGCTGTTCAGCTTTGGGATTCGATTGTATCATTGAGTAAATTAGTAAAATCTGCCCATCTACAGGATGATAAATATATTCGTGTTTCTTCTTTGTATGGTTTGTATTTGCATCGGATTATTGCAGCAGGTTGGAATACGATGGTGTTGGGATTTGAAGGTGACCAAACCGGCAGATATAATAAACAGGCTATCCGAAAAGCCATTAAAGAATATGATAAGGCTTGGATTGACTACGAAAATCTGAAGAAAACTCAGCCATCATGTGCTTCGCTCTATAAACCCTATGCCTTTATATTTGTCGGTCCTTCTTATTACAACAAAAAAGGAATGGCCTATTCCATTGATAAGTATCGGAAGTTCTAATTTTGATAAAGTTGAAATAAAAACAAAAACCTTCCGAAACAAATCGGAAGGTTTCCTAAATTATAATCTTTTAAAACTTATTCCTGATTTAATGTTACACGTTTAAAAGCGACGCAGGTTAAATGTTTTTTTGCTAGCAGTTCTTTTACTGTTATTTTTCCGGCTTCTTCACCTCCACCTTCGTACTTTTGTTCTACAAGGGTATATTCTTTGAAGAATTTCGCCATACGTCCAGCGGCAATATTGTTTACTTTCTGTTCGGGTAAAGTCGCAGATTTTTCTGCAATGACCGTTGTCTTTATTTCGCGGGCTTTTGCTGCATCTTCTGCGGTAATCCAGCCTTTTGCCATATTTGATTCAATGTGGTCTTCGCTATCAACGTGGGCGGGGTTTATACCTGCTTTTTTCAATGCGACTTCAACTTCTTTTGAAACAAGTTCGATTTTGGTTTTTTCGATAGCCACTGCCAGCTCGTTATCTTTTACCTTTTGAGGTACAGCGGATTCATCAATAGCCACAGGAGACATTGCCGCAATGTGCATTGCTAGGCCGCGTATGGTTTCATATTCTGCGTTTTCTTCAGCAAAGGCAACTAAAGTTGCCAACTTATTTCCAGGATGGATATAAGCCGAAGTTGAACCTCCCTGAACGAATTCATAATAATCCAGTTCCATTTTTTCACCGGTAATACCAATACGCTCAACTATTAAGTCAGCAATAGTTTTACCTCCGATTTGTAAAGCACATAATTCTTCTTTTGTTGCCGGTTTTTGAGCCAATGCAACATCAAGAAATGATTTTGTAAGAGCAACGAAATCAGCATTTTTAGCCACGAAGTCAGTTTCGCATTTCAATGCTAAAACTGCTGCAAAACTTCCTACAGAAGCTGCTAAAACACAACCTTCAGAAGCTTCACGGTCGCTTCGTTTTGCGGCAACAGCCTGTCCTTTTTTACGAATAATTTCAATTGCTTTTTCAAAATCGTTTTCGGCTTCGATCAGTGCATTTTTGCAATCCATCATACCTGCACCGGTCATTGTGCGCAATTTCGAAATTTCTGCCATTGTTACTGCCATAATACTAATATTTTAAATGTTTTTATATTTGTTTTTTTCAAGAAAAACGAGTTACAAGCTACAATAATTATAACCGGCAACTCGTTTAATTTTAAACTGTCAACAATAAACTGTCAACTGTTTTCTTATTCTTCTTCTTTGATGAATTTCTTTGCTACATTTAAGTTCAAAGCTTCTTCATCTTCTTTCTGAGTTCTTGGTCTTTTTGAAATTCTTGATTTCTTTTCCTTTACCACAGGGGCTTCAGATGCTTCAGTATCAACTTTTTCAACTTTGCGTTCTTCCAAACCTTCCTGAATAGCTGCAATCATTGCGCCTAAAATCACATCTACTGATTTTGTTGCATCATCGTTTGCTGGAATAATAAAATCAATTCCAATCGGATTTGAGTTTGTATCCACAATACCAAATACCGGAATACCTAAACGTTGAGCTTCTAATACGGCAATGTGTTCTTTCATTACGTCAACAATGAAAAGAGCTGAAGGCAAACGTGTCAAATCAGCAATTGAACCTAAGTTCTTTTCCAATTTTTCGCGTTGACGGGTAATTTGTAATTTTTCGCGTTTAGAGATATTATCAAAAGTACCATCAGTTGCCATTTTGTCAATTGTGGTCATTTTTTTAACCGCTTTACGGATTGTAGGGAAATTGGTCAACATACCACCGGCCCAACGTTCTGTAATGTAAGGCATTCCAACAGCTAATGCTTTTTCCGAAACGACGTCCTTAGCTTGTTTTTTGGTTGCAACAAAAAGGATTTTACGTCCTGATTTTGCAATTTGTTTCAATGCTGCTGCAGCTTCATCAATTTTAACTACTGTTTTGTGTAAATCGATAATGTGAATATCGTTACGCTCCATGAAAATGTAAGGAGCCATAGCGGGATTCCATTTGCGTTTCAAGTGACCAAAGTGGCAACCTGCTTCTAATAATTCTTCGAAATTTGTTCTTGACATTTTTGTTGTTTTTAATTTTGTTTACTTTCTGTGTGAAATCAATT
>CAIKVR010000147.1 GCA_903830915.1 uncultured Bacteroidales bacterium | reverse complement strand
TCGCAGTGCGACAGTGAATACTCCCGCAAACCGCCAAATGCGCTTAGCCTTAGTCGTCAGACTGCGCAAAAACATCAGCGGATGTTATTTGATTATATTAGCAAAAAAGATAGAGTTGTTTGAAATAAAATACAGCTAAAGCATTGTGTATTAGCATTAAAATTTGTATCTTTATGGTGTAAACCAATACATTACAGTTTTATGCAACACATACAGGGCGAAGAGCGAAATCAGTTACAAATCTTCTGTTTGGAGCAAATGGTAGCTTCGGATAGTTTCGTTCGGGTAATTGATTTCTTTGTAGATTCTATCGATTTGGCAAGTTTTGGGTTCAAACACGTAACATTTAAGGAAGAAGGGCGACCACCCTATCATCCGGCGGTGTTATTGAAATTGTATTTCTACGGCTATCGTTACGGTATCCGTTCTTCCCGTAAGCTTGAACGTGAAGCCGCGCTGAATCTGGAAGTTCGTTGGTTGCTGTGTGAGCAAACACCTTCGGCACGAACCATTTGTTCATTTCGTAAAGAGTATGCAGAGGCTTTCCGTAATATCTTTCGCAAGTTTGTATTTATGCTCAAAGAACTTGGGCTGGTTGAAGGAAAAACCATAGCTATTGATTCGTTTAAAGTTCGTGCTCAGAATTCGTTGAAGAATAACTACAATCAGAAAAAGATAGACCGTCAGCTGAAATATATTGACGAACGCATCAATGAGTTTGAAGATGCATTGGATAATGCCGATTCAGGGGAAGTAAAGACAGTGCTCACACAAAAGATAGAAACGCAAAAAAATCGTCGGGATAAATATCAGGCTATTGAAACGGAGCTGAAAGAAACAGGAAAAGACCAACTAAGCACTACGGATGAAGACGCACAGTCGGTAGTATTGCAACGTGGAATAACGGTAGTAGGTTATAATGTACAGGGTGCTGTAGATTCAAAACATAAACTCATTACGCATTTTGATACAGGCGGTGTGAACGATACCAATGCCTTGGCTCAGGTGGCAATTGCCACTAAAGAAGTATTGAAAGTAGAAGAAATGGATGTGTTGGCGGATAAAGGATATCACACAGGTGAACAGATACAACAATGTGAGCAAAACGGAATCACCACCTATGTGTCGCCCAAAGAACCGGCATCGAATGATCCGGATATATTTCCGATAACTAGTTTTGTATACAATGCCGAAAACAATAGTTATACCTGTCCGGCAGGCGAAACGCTGACTACTAATGGTACCTGGCTTACGCATAGCAGCAAAGGATATAAATCGGCTTATAAGTTTCAACGCTATAATACGAAAGAATGCAAAAGTTGTGAGTTGCAGCCACAATGCACCAAGAGTAAAACCAATGGGAGGAATATTGACCGAAGTGAATTTGCTGCCCATGTGGAACAGAATAACCAACGGGTAAAAGAAAACCCCGAGTATTATAAGCAACGACAACAATTGGCCGAGCATCCCTGGGGAACAATAAAACGGCAGCGTGGATTCGACCATGTGCTTACACGGGGAAAAACAAATGTATTGGGTGAGGTTAGTTTAGTCTTTATTAGCTACAACTTAGTGAGATCTATACAAATAACAGAAGGAATAAATGCCTTCAAAGAGCTAATCAAGAGAATGATAGCCCTGATTTGGTTGAAAAGGGCTTATTTGAAAGCGATTTAAGACCTTAAAATAATTCGACAAAAATAGCAACAGCTTCAAACTGGCTTCCGTAAATGGGAGCTATTGAAGCATGAAATGAAATAAATATCAGAAAAACGAGAAAATAAAAGGTTTTTGCGCAGACTCTCGTTAGGGGGCATTCAAAAAAAACAAAAAGGACCTCGATCATTTATGAGTCTATTGAAAAAATCTTACATGAAGTAAAAAATTAAGAATAATCAAACATGAAAAGAACATTTCACCCTGTAGGACAAGGAGCTTTCTATTCTGAGACACATAATTGTAATGGAACAAAGTTTACAATTGTCTATGACTGTGGATCTATGACACATTTTGGCAATCATTTGAAAAGTATTGTTGAATCAGCTTTCCCAAAAGAAGAATCAGAACAAAAACCAATCATTGATATTTTATTTATTTCACATTTTCATGCTGACCACATTAATGGCATTAAACATTTGAAAAACCATTGTGAAATTAGGAAAGTTGTAATGCCACTAATTGAT
>CAIKVR010000146.1 GCA_903830915.1 uncultured Bacteroidales bacterium | reverse complement strand
TATTCATAAATACCGCGAGTTGGAACTCGCGAGACCCGATTCAGATCAGCAATAAATTCTCAAAAATAGCAACATTATAAAAGTCAAGACGACTTTATTATGAACTATAAACTACCGACTATAAACTACAATCTATTTCGTTCCCAGCACCATCCCCGCTCCTGCCCCTTTTTGCGATATCTGATTTCCAAAAGCATCCTGTGTTCCGAATTCGATGGCAATAGCCAGCACCAAGGTATCGTCGTCGTTAAACGCTCCGGCCGGGTCGGCTAAAGTCAGGCTGAGTGTTTGTTCCGGAATAGAGGCTTGTGTGGAGAACCAAGCAGTTTCAATATGTTTCTGTGGACGGGAAAAATCTCCATGCGTAGGTTCGTAGGTTTGGTTAGCCGGGTTCAGCATAAAATCACTCACTATTCCCAGCGTTGCCACCAACCGGAAAGAAGCATATTTCCAGGGCAGGTACAAACCATAACTGCATGCAAAAGCAGGTATCGTAATTTCTGCCTGCTGACTCTCGCGTTTAATCTCCCATTGCAGGGGAATACGTATTATACTGCTAAAACGGTTATTCCGATTAAAGTCAAAACCTGTGAGGATTGACCGGTATTTCGACAAGCGAATACTCCGCTCACCCCATGCGGCTTCTTCATCCATTTTCTGGATATTTTTTACAACAGAATTCAGCGCAGGGGCCAGATTATAATCAGCCACATTCCTTATGGGGTAAAAGCTAAGCCTGATTTGCTTGCTTATTTTGGAGCATCCACCAAACTCCTTGTTGTTCTTGCGCACATTGGCAAACTCCGGATTGCGTTTAATCTTTTCTTTCGAAGCACCTCCTTTTGCCCGTGCAAACACCTCAGTACTTCCCTTGCGGGTATAAAACGATACATTCCCGATAGTGCCTGTAATTACATCAAATTGTTTTACTCGTGCCATGTTTTTTTAGTTTATAGTTTGTAAAGTTTGAAAGTTAGATTTTCTGTTTTTACTTATTATGAAGCTTATGTCATCCCGAGCATCGGGTCTGCTGAAAGCTAGTTGTAAGCCAATACAAAAATAATATATTTATAGAATATCTAATCTAAATTCAACGTTAATTCATATTTTAATAGATATGGATTAACGTTGAATTATTTCTGAATTATATATGAATTATATATTATTTATTGGATAATCAGGGGCGAATCAGATAGAATAATTAAACTAAATCAGGGTGATTATACAACACGACTGAAAATGTATTAAAACAAAGAAAGTAAGTTAAGGAATTGAAGTTTGAAGATACTCATACCATAAACATGGTACATAAAAATACCCCATAAGTGCGATTGTGGGATATCAGATACCGCCGTATTTTTGCATCATAAAAATAAACAAACCCATTAAGAATAATTGTTATGGCAAAGATTGCAAAAAACCTCACGGAACTGATTGGAAACACTCCATTACTTCAACTTTCAAATTTTGCATCAGGTAAGAACCTCGAAGCAAATGTAATTGTAAAACTCGAATCGTTTAACCCTGCAGGTTGCGTAAAAGAACGTATTGCATTAGCGATGATTGAAGATGCTGAAGCAGCAGGAATTCTGAAAGCCGGCGTTGAAATTATTGAGCCGACCAGCGGAAATACCGGTATTGGTCTGGCTATGGTAGCCGCCGTAAAAGGATATAAACTGACACTGACCATGCCCGAAACTATGAGCGTGGAACGTCGTAATTTGTTGAAAGCACTTGGCGCAAACCTGGTTTTGACCCCCGGAGCTAACGGAATGAAAGGTGCTATTGCCCGTGCCATTGAATTACACGAGGAAAATCCTGCTTCATTTATTCCACAGCAATTTGAAAATGCATCTAACCCAAAAATCCATAATACAACTACCGGTCCGGAAATCTGGAATGATACAGACGGTAAAGTAGATATTTTCGTTGCTGGTGTTGGTACCGGTGGAACTATCAGCGGTGTAGGTGCATATCTGAAATCAAAAAATCCAACTATCAAAATCGTAGCTGTTGAACCAGCTGATTCTCCTGTACTTTCAGGCGGTGCTCCCGGTCCTCACAAAATTCAGGGTATCGGTGCCGGATTTATTCCTAAAAACTACGACCCAAGTGTGGTTGACGAAATTATTCAGGTGAGCAACGATAACGCGATTCTTACTTCACGTCAGTTGGCACAACAGGAAGGATTGCTGGTAGGAATTTCTTCGGGAGCAGCAGCTTATGCAGCCACTTTACTGGCTCAACGTCCCGAAAACAAAGGCAAAAACATTGTAGCCCTACTTCCTGACACCGGCGAACGTTATCTTTCAACTTTGCTTTACGCATTTGAAGAATATCCACTTTAGGCCCCCTAACCCCCTAAAGGGGGAATTGAAGACAAATTCTCTAAAAGAAAAAAATACAAACTATTGCCTCCGTAGTAACTAAAAGTCCCC
>CAIKVR010000145.1 GCA_903830915.1 uncultured Bacteroidales bacterium | reverse complement strand
CCATCGGTTATCAGCTTCTTGCGGAAATCGGTGTAAGCCTTCTTCTCCTTTTTGGTTTCCGTTGGCAAATCGAACAAGACCAATACCCACATAATCCTGTATTCGCTGAAACGTTCCATTTTATATTTATAATTTTCCAACTCCCTAACTTTTCCAAAGTCGAAAGAAACTTTGGAAAAATTGGTTGTAAATTAAAATACCGGATAAGTTATTTTTCTGCTTTCGCCTGCATAGCATTTTGTAAGCGAAGCTGTAGTAAATCCTACTGCTATCATCAGTGGACTCCGTTGGTTGTTAATCATTACATCAAGAATCGGAATATTCAGAAGTTTTGCTTTTAACGCTTTGCCAAGTTCCGATATGTCTTCGCCACTATCTACTATTTCAACTACCAATTTATCTACAAACGGGCGGTAAGGTTCCATTATATCATCGGCCAGACAATAGGCGTTGTAGCGGTTATGATGATGAATCCCCAGCGTTGGAAGTAATCCACTAGTTACCAACGAACGGGCTACAACCGCCCGAAGAATGGCATAACCATAATTTAGTAGATTGTTAGGTGGCACACCTTCACGTCCACGTGTGAATTCATCTATGTCCGAAAAAAGATTGCGCCAATAATAGGCAGCAGCACGGGCTTCCAGGTTATCACTATCACCGCTTTTTACATCAGCAACCCAGACTAGCATATTCTTAACCACCACTTTTCGGGTCTTGTTCAATACATAAGCCTGATTTTGAATCTTTGCCTGAACAGTTTGTTGCCATAGTTGCTTTTGGAGTGGGAGCGAAGCTTCTATTTGATTCTGAAAGCGTTCGCTTTGAATAGTGTTTCCACTTAAAGGAAGCATTAACCCCACAGGCATTCGGCTACTGTCGCAGGTTATTACAGCAGCATTGTTTGCCAATAATGATTCCAATAATCCGTGTGTTATGGTTATTTGTTTATGATCCAACACCACAACTCCTATATCTTCAATCGGGATAGTATTATTTCCGGTGCGGTCGTCCATTCCATTTGCATCCGGAAGATTTATTACCAATTGCGAATTTCGCATACTCAGGTAAGCCGGATTTCCAAAATAAAGCGTGCGTTTAATCATGGCGGAAGATATTTAGTTTTTTACGACCTTCTTTTCCAAAGTTTCTTTCGACTTTGGAAAAGTTTAAAAGTTTAAAGGAAAATGTAGAGTTTAGGGAGCTTCCAGTTCCATTATTTGATTGAATTTATCAAGATTTTGTTGATGAATTTCTACGAATAATTCTTTCGACCCGAAAATCTTAAATAATTTATCTATTTCTATAATCTCACTTTTTTGTGCTTTAATTTCGCAGTACGAAGTATAACTCCAATCAGAAAATCGACTACAAAAACCGTGATGAATCGGATTCCGGTGGGTGTAAACGATAACATTCAGAAAATACTCTTTATCCAATATTATTTCCCGCTTAAAGTTTTTGATAAACAACGATCCCCGCCGTTTATACATTCTATTAAATGATTGGGTATAGCTGCTAAAAAGATTGGAGAATTGTTTGGAGAGGAATTTTTCAATAGTTTCATCGCTTATATTAGCCTTATTTACTTCCCCAAACTTATTTACTTCCCCAACTTTTCCAAAGTCGAAAGAAACTTTGGAAAAGTTATCGGTACTTGAAAAGTTAGTGGTAGCGAGGTTGTTTTTATTTCTCATTAACTCCTCAATAACTTCTTTCCGCCGAATTCGTACTACCAAATGAAAATGGTTTGGCATCAGGCAATAGCTATATGTTTCGGCAATGGGAGAAATATACTGCTGATACTTTTCGAGGAAAAACCTATAATTCTCATCTTCCCTAAATATATTCTCAAATCCATTGGCATGATTGAAAATATGATAACTCTGGTTTGGAATCAACTTATCCATAGCTGGTTTAGTTTGGTTTGGTAACCTTTTCCAAAGTTTAGAATTTTGGAAAAGATGATGATTGATAAATTGATATATTTCCCAAACGATCAACTTTAAGTTTTATACAAACATGTTTTATCATTTGTCCATTCCAAGCTTTTTCCGATTTATTGTTCGCACCTAATTCAATAGTTTGTAATATTGGTGCTGAAATATTATGGAGTGTAAAAAAACATTGAGTTCCAGTACTTGAAATCATTTTGTAAATTCTATTCGAAAATTCCTTGTTTAAAATATCAATAGAGCCAGTATTTATTTCTTCCTCAGTTGGCACATAAACTAAATCATTTGGAGATAAGTGGAATAAAAGTTTATCACCGTTATCATTTGTTTCTGGAACTTCGGATAACCCTTGCTTTAGCCTTTCGATGACTATGTTAAGTTGTATCGTTTCATAACTGCGCTTCCCATTCTCGTCTGCATAGATTGCAAAGAATAAGTTTGTTCCCTTTGCGGCTTCTACATATTTATCTTTCTTATTTCCAGAACTTCCTACATTAAACTTGTTTCCTTTTGGTTCATAAGTTCTAACTTTTATAATAGGTTGATGAAACTTGCCATTGTTTAATGCAACCATGTTTTTATTCATATCGTCTATACCTTCGGGTGAAAATGCAAGCTCTGGTTGGTCGTTGTAGTTAGACAGATGGTTAAGTAGAATTTTCTGTATTCCTGTATCTGTAATACTTTCTATTTTTTTTACGCCAAAAGTCGTGTCTAAATTCACTCTCGAAGCAACAAGAACTTCTTTATCGTTACTGAAATAGTAAAGTTCCACTTTTGTAATATCATTTCCCAGCCACTTATTTTCTTGGTCTGCAAAGAATTTTTGAATTTTCTTCTTATCAAGACCTTCGTTAATCAGTTGTTTGATTTTTGTCTTCAAAAAGCAAGACAAAAATCTTCAACCTATGTAACGGGGACGTGGTTAAAACAACCGAAGAAAAATCGGGAGATTCTGGTTCAAATCCAGTACGTGCCTCCAAATAAAAATTAAATGACAATTTGAAAAATGTGAATGACATGCTATAGTATATATAACTATCGAAGTAACCAGTACTGTAAGTAAATCAATGATAAAAAGGACTAAAAACATGAGCAAAGAATTCGCAATCGTATCTTTCAATTTTCGTGTGGAAGTT
>CAIKVR010000144.1 GCA_903830915.1 uncultured Bacteroidales bacterium | reverse complement strand
TATGGTGGTTATTTAGGTGGAACATCCTCCAGAAACAAAAATTACGATGAAAGCAACCGCCGTGCCACAACAAATTACAATAACGGAGGAACAACCCGATTAGGTGGTTCAAGAACAGATGCTGCAAGTAGTACAATAAATGCAGGTGGCAACAGTACTACTCAAGGAAGAAATCCTTATACTATAGTTAGTGGTTCTACTTCAAATACAGGTTCGAATTCACGTTTATCAACAAACTCAACTGCTCGTACCGTTTCAAATCAGGCAAATGGTATTGGACTTGTTAGAAATACAACTAACCGTGGAATCAATTCTTCAACAAATAACAGCTCAAATTTAAATAACAATTCTAGAACTGCCAGTCCAACAATCAATACTCAACCAAGAACTTATAGAACAACTTCAAACAGCGTTCCTGCCGGAAATTATGCAACCCGCGATAATGGTACAACAGAATCATCCTACAGAAGCTCAAATTCTTCGGTAACCCGTTCAAATCCAAGTTCTGGAAATAGCACAGTAAGTCCATCACGAGGAAACTATTCTTCTGGAAACTCATCTTCGGGTGTGTCACGTAACATTAGCAGTTCTACTTATACAGCTCCAAGTTCGTCTTCATATTCAAGTGGAAGCAGCTCATCATATAGCAGCGGAAGTTCAAGTTCTGGTGGCAGCAGTTCAAGCGGTGGCGGAAGTCGCTCATCAGGTAGTTCCGGCGGAGGTGGAAGAAGATAATTTTTGAGGTATAAAAAAGATTTAAGTTATTAACGTTTAAATTTTACTGATATGAAAAGGACGATATTAGCCATAACTTCTCTGCTTTGCGGAACACTACTTATGGCTCAGACAGAATTTGATGCACAGAAACTGCTTAATCCCGATATTACCGGAACAGCACGATATATGGGTATGGCAGGAGCATTTGGTGCGTTAGGCGGCGATGCTTCCGCAATAAAAGATAATCCGGGTGGATTGGCAATTTACAGAACTTCTGAATTAACCGGAACTCTCAATTTGCTGTATCAAAATAGTAATTCCACATGGAACGGCACTGGCAGTTCAGACAATTTACTAAATACCGGATTCACAAATTTCTCATACGTTATTGCTACGCCTACGTTCAGAAGTCAATCCGGAAATAGCGGATTGTTGAGTTCAAATTGGTCTATTTCATACAATAAACTTAAAAGTTTTGATCGAAATTCGACCACTAAAACAGTAAATTCGGGTTCATCAATAACTGATTATATGGGTTATTTTACTGGCAATATAAGTAGTTCAGATTTGAGTAATGCAAATTCAGGCACTTATAACCCTTATGATAATGTGAATATTCCGTGGATTTCAGTTGCTGGTTATAATGGATGGCTTATAAACGAAACGGTTACATCAGGTACAAGTTCGTGGTCATCAGTTCTTTCAGCAGGTGAATTAGTAACTCCGTCATTCAGCATTCAGGAAAGAGGATCAATTGATGAATATTCTATCGGTTGGGCAGGAAACTTTAGTAATGAACTTTTTATAGGTTTAACCGGAAATTTGCAATCGGTAAATTACAGCATGAGCAGTCAGTATATGGAATATTTTGCGAATGGTGGCGGAATGACATTAAGTAATTCACTATCAACAACCGGAGTGGGAGTTAATATGAACTTAGGTGCTATTTACCGTCCGATGGATATGTTGAGACTGGGTTTTGCCGTTCATTCACCAACAGTTTTTGGACTCAGTGACAGTAATTCAGCAAATTTGGATTATTTTCTGAGTGCAACTAATAATGGTAATTTTGATACACCTGTAGCTTCAAATACATATTTATTATCAACACCATGGAAAATTAATGCCAGTGCTGCTATCATTCTTGGTCAGAAAGGATTGGTAAGTGCTGAATACGACAGAAATTTCAATACATCCAGCTATTTTATGGATCACAAATACAGCACCAATAATTTCACGGAAGAAAATAAGGGTATTAAATCCATACTAAAAGATGTTCAGACACTTAAATTTGGTGCAGAATATAAATATACTACTAATTTAGCGTTGAGAGTTGGTTTTGCAAATATATCAGCAGGAACAAGTCCTACAGCCGATTTACTTT
>CAIKVR010000143.1 GCA_903830915.1 uncultured Bacteroidales bacterium | reverse complement strand
ACATAGCTTTGGTATTAAAATCCATCAACGAAAAGATTGATGGATTATCAAAACAGCTTGAATAAACTCATGAGGAAATAGTTGTTCTTAAAAAAAAATGGGGTTTAAAAAACGATTGGCCGCTTACGATACACCAAAAGACAGCCACAACAGCAGTATTCCACCTTCAAAAGATACGCTTGCTTTTCAGGCTGAGAAGTCAAAGAAGTTGCTTGAGACTCGTTCTTTGAGAGAAAAGTCAGGGAAGTCCAATGGAGGTCAAACAGGACATAAAGGTACAACCTTAGAAATGGCAAGTGCGCCAGATTCCATAATAGAACATAAGCCTTATTTTTGCACTCGTTGCGGAAATGATCTTTCCGCAATTCAATGTTCAGTGGTTGAGATACGACAAGTGTTTGATGTGCCAATGCCTATACTTCCAATTGTAAGGGAGCATCAATTAATAGGTAAACCATGCAGTTGTGGCCATTGCTGCCAAACAGATTTTCCAAAAGAATTACGTTCAAGAGTTTCTTATAGTGCGAATGTTCGTGCATTAGTAACTTATTTAAGCTGTATTCAATATATTCCATATAAACGGCTCACAGAGATACTGCGTGATTGTTTCGGTATAACATTAAGTCAAGGTACTATTGACAATATACTAAAGGATGCATCCATCGTTAGGGGCTTACAATGAAATTCGTAATAGAATAGAGCAATCAAGAGTGGTTGGAGCTGATGAAACGGGTGAAAATATCAATGGAGAGTTGCATTGACTGTGGGCTTGGCAAACGGATAAACTTTCCGTCATCCATAGCGATAAATCACGTGGCAAATTAGCTATAGACAATCAATTTAAAAGTGGATTGTCAAAATCGATATTGGTTAATGACCGTCACAGCTCGCATATTAACATGAATGTAGCAGACCATCAGATTTGTTTAGCTCATATTTTAAGAGAGTTGACGTTTCTAACAGAGTTGGATGTCAAACAAACATGGTCGCGTGAATTAGCAGAACTAATAAGAGAGGCTATACACAAAAGACAAACAGTATTGTGGAAGAATGTCGACCGCAATTCAATTTTAGATAAATTCAAAAACTTACTGACAATATGTACTGATAATCTGCATCAAAAGATTATTGCCTTGATTAAGAGTTTGACAAAATACAAAGAATTTGTATTTAAGTTCCTTTTCGAACCTGATGTTCCGTACGAAAACAATGCCTTCGAAAGAGCCGTCAGAAATCTAAAAGTAAAACAAAAAGTAGGTGGTATGTTTAAATCACATGCCGGAGCAAATGTTTACTGTCAAATTCATTCTATCTCGCAAACTGTCAAAAAGAACAATCAAAATCCTTTCCTGGCAATACTTACCGTGTCAAATAACTATTGATCTTTTTTTTAGTACTGAGTAGTTACCTTTCAAATTATACAAATCATAGAATAACAGCGATATATGATTGAATTGCTGCAAAATGGGTTAAGCAAATAACTTGACACTTGAGCAACCCCCATACATATAAAATTACGAATACACGGTTCTAGCTTCATCATACTGTCAAATTTAGAAATTTGTAAAATATTTGTAAACTAATCGGATAGATTTGCACACTTTTTCGTGTTTTTCTGCACAAAAAAAGCGACTGAATTTAACTCACAATCGCCTTAATTACTTGATTATCAGGAGTGACCCAGGTGGGGCTCGAACCCACGACCCACAGATTAAGAGTCTGTTGCTCTACCAGCTGAGCTACTAAGTCGTTGTTGCTTACATAAAACCTGTTAAGCGAGTGCAAAGTTAATCAAAAAATCATTTTCAGCTATAGTTTGTATGAAAAACTACGTTTTTTTTTTATTCTATCAGGAAGACAAACTACTACGGTAATATGAAAACAGGACTGATGATGCTCTCTGACACAAAGTAGTCTGCATTCTTGTCTCATATCAATAAGAACTTTTGTCATGGCTTGTACTGCATCGTAACTTGGCTCAAGTCTGTTAGTTTTAGTGTTGTAAAAGTTTTTATAAGAAATATCCACTGTTGTTCCGTACATGTGTGTGGAATGACTCGCTGCATTGCGGTTACGATGATGAAGGCGCATCTGTTCTTCTTCAGTGCGTAATAATGAGGTAATTTGAAAACGAAAAAAATTCTTATTTCTTTCGTCCAGTTTCTGTTGAAAACGGAACCCAATTTCATTAAGTAAATCGATTGCTTCGGGAATAAGGTATGGCTGTGAATGAGTTAGTGATTTAAATAAATAAAAATTATTCTCGGTTACTTTATACAAAATTGATTTGCGTTTCAGACTGTCTAAGCTTGAAAATAAAGCTTGATCAGTTGCAAAAGGTTTCTTTAATCCATTTTTGAGAGCATGAACTAGTTGAACTTCATTGGGATCATTAAGTTTACTGCTTGAAATAATAGGAGCACTGGGAAATAATACATGATTACAATCAGAATTGTGAATTTTTGCTTCCTTTTTCGTATTACCTAAAGTAATCGTTCTTTTATGAGACAGAAAAGCGAAGTAAATTGCTAAAATTAGAATGAGGATGGTAATCCAAAAGGATATTTTTTTATATATTGCTGTCTTTTTTCTTCTATATTGAAACATAAATAATGATTTTCGTGTTGCAAAGTTAAGCTTTTATGACTTATGCTCAAATCTAAGTTGACAAAAGTTATCAACAGGTAGAAGTAAGTAGGTCGAATACAAACAGATAAAACAAAGAGATTTGTTATTGTTGAAAAAATGCTGTCATATTAATTCCGGAATTCAAAACAAATGGTTAACTTTGCGCCTCTAAATTAAAATAAATTATATGAAACCAAATTTATTTGTATTAGCAGCAGGAATGGGAAGTCGTTATGGTGGTTTAAAACAACTTGATGGACTTGGTCCTAATGGTGAAACTATCATGGATTATTCTATTTACGATGCTATAAAAGCCGGATTCGGGAAAATAGTATTTGTAATTCGTCCAAGTTTTGAGAAAGACTTTAAAGAAGTTGTAATTGACAAATACAAAAAGTTGATTGAAACTGACTTTGTATTTCAGGAAATTACTAACGTTCCGGAAGGTTTTACCTATAATCCTGAACGTGAAAAACCATGGGGAACAAATCATGCAGTTCTGATGGGTAAAGATATAATTAAAGAACCATTTGCAGTTATCAATGCAGATGATTTTTATGGTCAGGAATCATTTGCGGTTTTGGCAGAGTTTCTTCGTGGTGTTGAAGGTAAGAAAAACGAATATTGCATGGTTGGATATCGTGTAGGTAATACATTGTCTGAAAGTGGAGCTGTAAGCCGTGGAGTTTGTGTGGTTGATGAAAATCAATTGTTGATGAACGTAGTTGAACGTACTCATATTGAAGAAAAAGGTGGTATAATAATTTACCTCGACGAAAAAGGTGAAGAAGTTTCTTTGGAATCAAAAACTCCGGTATCAATGAATATGTGGGGATTCACTCCTGATTATTTCGACTATTCACTGGAATACTTCAAAGACTTCCTAAATGAGAATGGTCAGAAACTTAAATCTGAATTCTATATTCCACTGGCGGTTAATAATCTTATAGTTGAGAAAAAAGTAACTTGTAAAGTGTTGGACACTCCATCTAAATGGTTTGGTGTAACTTATGCTGAAGACCGTCCACAAGTTGTTCTTAAGATTAATGAGTTGGTAAGAAAAGGCGTTTACCCAGAAAGATTATATAAATAATTAAAGTAATCATTGTAATACACAAAAAAATGGCAAAAATATTAGTTACCGGAGGAACTGGTTATATAGGTTCACATACTGCAGTTGAACTTATCAATAAAGGCTACGAAGTTGTAATTGTTGATAATCTCTCCAATTCAAATATTGATGTTCTTAATGGAATTGAAAAGATTACCGGAGTTCGACCAGCATTTGAAAATATCGACTGTGTTGATTATGTAAGCATGGATCGGATGTTCGAAAAATACAACGATATTGATGCAATTATACATTTTGCTGCGTTTAAAGCTGTTGGCGAATCTGTAGAAAAGCCTTTGTTATATTATCGGAATAATTTGGTTTCACTTATTAATCTGCTTCAGTTGATGCCTATGCATAAGGTAAATAATATCGTATTCTCATCATCTTGTACCGTTTACGGACAACCGGATATTTTGCCTGTTGTTGAAAGCGCACCAATAAAACCAGCTGCTTCACCTTATGGAAATACTAAACAGATAGGTGAAGAGATTATTCACGATACAATTTATGCTAATCAGGGTTATCAAAGTATTATACTTCGTTATTTTAATCCAATTGGAGCTCATGCTTCAGCAGAAATTGGAGAATTACCCAATGGTGTTCCGAATAATTTATTACCATTTGTAACCCAAACAGCAATTGGTCTTCGCAAACAGTTATCAGTTTTTGGCAATGATTATAATACCCCAGATGGTTCTTGTATCCGCGATTACATACATGTTGTTGACTTGGCGAAAGCACATGTGATTGCTGTTGAGCGTATGCTTAAGAAACTAACCAAATCTCGCATTGAAACATTTAATTTGGGAACAGGTATTGGATTATCAGTTCTTGAAATAATTGATACTTTTGAGAAGGTTACCGGTGTAAAAGTGCCACACAAAATTGTGGGTAGACGCGATGGTGATATTGAAAAAGTATGGGCTGATCCAACTTATGCAAATGATGTTCTTGGTTGGGTAGCCACCGAATCTGTTGAAGAAACACTTAGAAGTGCATGGGCGTGGGAGCAAAATTTGGCTCAACGGACTAAACCAGAGTAATAAAACTCAATTAAACATTCAATATTACTAATTTGAAATGAACAATTAATGTCCTGCAATTGGGATAATTAGTTGTTCATTTTTTATAAACCATAAACTTATCATGCTCTATCCATTAAAATTCAGTCCGATTCTTAAAGATAAAATCTGGGGAGGAACGAAATTACAACAACTTTTCGGAAAACATGGGTTAACAAATAAACTTGGCGAAAGCTGGGAATTGTCGGGTTATGACGGTGACGAATCCGTAGTAACCAACGGTTTATTAGCAGGTAATAATCTGGCTGAACTCATTGAAATTTATATGGGCGATTTGGTTGGCGATAAAATTTATGATGCCTTTGGGTTATCGTTTCCGTTATTGTTCAAATTGATAGATGCCAACGAAAACCTTTCCATCCAAGTACATCCTGGTGATGAAATAGCGGCAGATCGTCATAATTCGTATGGAAAAACAGAAATGTGGTATGTTGTAGACGCTGATTTCGGCGCAGAACTTATCATTGGTTTCACCCACGATTGCGACCGAGATGAATATTTGGATGCACTTGAGGTTGGAGAGGTGGAAACCTTACTTCAGAAAGTTCAGGTAACGAAAGGCGATGTATTGTTTATACCTGCCGGATTGGTGCATGCAATTGGCAAAGGGGTAGTCGTTGCCGAAATTCAACAGAGTAGCGACATAACTTACCGCATTTATGACTATAAACGTGTTGATGATAACGGAAACGAGCGTGAACTGCATACGGAAGAAGCAATGGATGTGATAGACTTTACAGCTGCTAAAGAGCCGAAAACGTCTTACAATTCAGTGCTGAACGAAATAACTCCGTTGGTTGAATGTGATTATTTCACTACAAATATGATTCGTTTTGATGCCCCGGTAACACGCAATTATGGAGAATTGGATTCGTTTGTTGCCTATATGTGTCTGGAAGGAAATTTGGTAATTGAATATAACAATGAAAAAACAATTGTAAACAAAGGTGATACCATTCTTGTTCCTGCAATTATTAAAGAATTGGCTTTGATTCCTGAATCCGAAGCCACTTTGCTTGAAGTATATATTTCCTAATGCAATGAAGAAATTAAACCTGCTCATATTTGCCCTGATGGTTGTTGTTCAACTTATTAATGCGCAAAGTCATCCTTTTCGTGTGGCATCATTCAACATTCGACTGGAAACTTCGGCTGATTCAGGAGCTAGGGCATGGCAGAAACGTAAGTTTGATGTAGCGAGGATTATTCATCAGTACACATTTGATTTGATTGGGGTGCAGGAAGTTGGAAATGCATCTCAGGAAGCTGATTTGAAGAAACTAATTCCAGAGTTTACATATTTAGGCAAAGGCCGCGATAGTCAGGATGGTTTGAAAGGGGAGCAAATAGGTGTTTTTTACCATAAAAGCCGTTTTGAAAGAAAAGAATTTGGTTCTTTCTTTCTGTCGGAAACACCTGAAGTAATGAGTAAGGGTTGGGATGCCGATTTTCGACGTATGTGTGTTTGGACAAAGCTGTTCGACAAACAGTCAAATCAGGCTTTTTATGTGTTTTGTACCCATTTTGACCATATCGGAACGAAAGCCCGCATAGAAAGTGCTCGATTGATAGTAAGTAAAATTAAAACTATTGCAGGAAATTCACCAATAATACTGGTTGGTGATTTGAATTCGTCTCCACAGGATACTGAAATGTATCACTTGCTGGCTGATTATCTGACTGATACGGCTATATCGGCTATAAAAAAGACCATTCCCACAGCAGGTACTTTCAACGGTTACGATATGAAAATTTCTGATTTTCAGGCTAATCAGAAAATTGATTATATTTTTATACAGAAGTTTAAAGGGCTTGATTATCGTGTACTGAATGACAGATATAATGATTTGTCATACCCCTCGGATCATTTTCCGGTAATGTGCGTGGTAAGCTATTAATCTTATGAATTTAGATTTAAATGACTGTTTGGCTAAATTTTAAGTCACATAATTGACGTATGTGAAAATTTATTTTGTACTCAAGAGTTTTTAAACTGTTGAAAAACAATAATGTTGTCAAATCCTTCTGGAGTTTTAATCCAGTTTTTTAGTTTGCCGTTAACTTCGTAATTTTCTTTCTCAAACATTTTACGACTAGAAATGTTAGTTTCTGCAATATGGCAATACAATTGATTCACTTTGAGGAAGTTGAAAACGTACTCTTCTGTAAGGTGCAATGCAGCTGTAGCTAAACCTCTGCCTTGATATTCGGCATCAACGAAAAGTCCGAGTGCAATACGACTGTTGTGAATATCAAAATCAAACAAATCGACAGTACCGACTGATTTTTTTGAAATTTTATCAGTAATTATAAATCTAAGCTGATGAGTTTCGTATATATCTTTATCGGAATTTAGAATATATTGCTTCAGCAGATAAAACGAATAAGGTTGACGGGTATTTCCGACAGTCCATAATTCAGGATTGTTTTCCCATACATACAATAATTCCAGATCTTCTGGCTCTACAGCACGCAGTTTGATAAGTTCGTTTTCGAGCAACACTCTGTAAAGTATTAAAATTATCCTCCGAAAATTGATTTAAGGAAACCACCACGTTTTGGAAGCTGATATTCCTGTTCAACTTCGTTGGAGATGGGTTGAAGATATTTACCATTCCGAATCATTCTATAAATCACCCCCCAATCAGGCAAACCTCCCAAATTCCGGTCATCTATAAACAAATCTGCTTTTAATTTTCGTGGCTCGGGATGTTCGGCCGATTCTTCGGGATAATTTTTATTTACCGCATAAAATTCTAACCCTTTTTCGCGGCAGAATTCAACGGCTTCTTCCAACTCCTGACCTTCACGCACTGTCCATAAAACAAGTTGATAATCAGGGAATTGCTGAAGTCTTTTAAGGGTGTCGATGGCAAATGGAATTTCCTTACCAATTCTAGGGTATTCGTGTGTTACAATTGTTCCGTCGAAATCTACAGCTATAAGCATATTAAATTTGAATATTTCAGTTAATAATAATCTTATTTATCTTCTTCGTTAGATTCATCCAACTTTAGGTCAGAATAAATTTTGTTTTCAGTGGGTTTACAGAAAAATAACAGAATAATAGCAGATATTCCTGCACAAAAAATGAGTGATACATCTGTACGAAGTAGAAAAAACACAATGATACTGCCTATTAAACTTGTACCAATCAGAATAAGTCTCAGAATAGCTGCTTTTTTATAGGTTTGAAATTTAATTTTATCGTCATCAATTTCCAAACATTTTTTTGTCTGCCGGGAAAAAATGCTCAAACCTAATGGGATTGAAATCATCATATACATAATTACAAAACTTTTAAGTGCTATTCCGGTAGGACTACTCATTGGAATTGGATTAAACTCATTCATAGTGAGCACATAACCTACCACAGTAGTCAGAATAGTGGCCGTATAAATATAATAATAAACCTGCGAAATTTGTTTTAGTATCCTGTCCATATTTATAAGTGTTGTTCTTGAGTTTTGTTTCAAAAGCTATTTATATTATTGTTATTTGAATGAATTTGTAAATTCTATTCGATTCATGATGGATCGTCCAAGTGTAATTTCATCGGCATATTCCAATTCATCGCCAATAGCAATCCCACGTGCAATTGTTGTGATTTTGATGTTCAGGGGCGATAGTTTTCTGAAAATATAAAAATTCGTAGTATCACCTTCCATGGTGGTACTCAATGCCAAAATCACTTCCTTTATCTCGTCTTTTTGAACCCGTTGCACCAGACTTTCAATCTCCAAATCAGCCGGACCAATGCCATCCATTGGCGAAATAATGCCCCCCAACACATGGTATAAACCTCTGAATTGCTGTGTGTTTTCAATCGTCATCACATCTTTGATATTCTCTACCACACAAACGGTTTCATGATCACGCGATGGATTTCCACAAATCTGGCAGACTTCCGTGTCTGAAATATTATAACATTCCTTACAATAGATGATTTTTTTTCGTAAATGTATAAATGAATTTCCAAAAACCTCCACTTCATGCTCAGGTTGCTTCAATAAATGCAATACCAATCGTAGTGCAGTTTTCCGACCAATTCCGGGTAACTTTGCAAATTCATTAACTGCATTTTCAAGTAGAGAAGATGAAAATTGATGGTGATTCATGTTGATTTTTAAAAACAAGTGCAAAAATACAAAAAAAAACGTTTCAAAACTATTTTCTTAGTTAGCATTTGCTTTCACCTGATTTTACCTACTTTTGTACCTCTTTTCAACCTATTAGCTGATGTCAGGAATTTCCATTTTATTGATTTTAATCGTTTATTTTTCAATACTTTTGCTAATCTCAGCATTGGTTGGAAGAAAAAACAGCGATAATGATGCCTTTTTCCTTGGAGACAAAAAATCTCCGTGGTGGATGGTATCAATCGGGATGGTTGGTTCGTCTATTTCTGGTGTGAGCTTTGTATCTGTTCCCGGCATGGTAGGAAAAATTGATTTCAGCTATATGCAGACAGTACTTGGCTTCTTTGTGGGTTACCTGATTATTGCTAATGTGCTGCTGCCCTTATATTATCGAATGAATCTGACCAGCATTTACAGTTATCTCGAAAGTCGTTTTGGTAAATATTCCTACAAAACCGGCGCTGCATTCTTTTTGTTGTCACGCACTATTGGTTCAGGCATCCGACTTTTTCTGGTAACACTTATTCTACAACATCTTATTTTTGACCAATGGCATATTCCGTTTGTGCTGACGGCTACCGTGGCCGTTTTCCTTATTTGGCTGTATACGCACCGAAGCGGAATTAAAACCATCGTGTGGACTGATACGCTTCAAACAATCTGTCTTATTTCAGCACTGGTGCTGATGGTGGCTCAGGTGGCTAAAACACTGAATTTTGGCACGGAAGGATTTTTATCCACTATCTTCAGTTACAAACATTCACGCATTTTTGTGTTCGACGACTGGCATTCCAAACAAAACTTCTTCAAGCAGTTTTTCAGCGGAATTTTCATTGCCATTGCCATGACCGGACTCGATCAGGACATGATGCAAAAAAACCTGACCTGCCGAAACCTGCGCGATGCTCAGAAAAATATGTATTGGTATGGTATTGCCTTTGTTCCTCTCAATCTGATTTTTCTAACGTTAGGTGCAATGATGCTTTTGTTGGCTTCACAAAACAATATTGCTTTACCTGTCAATAGCGACGATATTTTACCGCTTTTTGCCACGCAATACCTTGGTCATACGGTTACTTTTTTATTCGTAATCGGTATTATTGCCGCTACTTTTGCCAGTTCCGATTCAGCTTTGGCATCGCTTACCACTTCTTTTTCAGTTGATATTCTGGGTGTTAAGCACGATGAACCGAAGATTGCAGAACGAAAACGAAAATTCACGCATATAGGTATGTCGGTGTTATTTGTAGGCATAATGCTTATATTCAAAGCTTTGAATAATAAAAGTATTATTGATGCAGTTTATACCATTGTATCATACACTTACGGACCGTTGCTGGGAATGTTCGCATTCGGATTGTTTAGTAAACGTCAGATTCGGGATAAATTAATGCCGGTTATTGCGGTTATTTCTCCTATACTGTGTTTTGGTTTGAACCAACTTTCACTTACTTTATTTAATTATTATTTTGGTTATGAACTTTTGATAATCAACGGATTGATAACTTTTACAGGAATGATCATTAGCTCAAGTAGACAGATAATGGTTGACATTTAAATATAATATTACAAACTTTATAATTTTAACTCAAGAAGATATGGATATAAAATCAGCGGAATTTGTAATCAGCAACACGGACTATAAAAAATGTCCCGAAAGTCAGTTGCCGGAATATGCGTTTATCGGACGTTCCAACGTTGGTAAATCATCGTTAATCAATATGCTTTGCAATCGTAAGGATTTAGCCATGACTTCATCAAAACCGGGGAAGACGCTATTAATCAATCATTTCCTGATTAATGGTAACTGGCATTTGGTGGATTTGCCGGGTTACGGCTATGCCACAGCCGGAAAGAATACACGTGAACGCCTGAAAGATATTATTGAGAGCTATATTCTTTATCGTGAACAACTTACCTGTTTGTTTTTGCTGATTGACTGCAGACACGAGCCACAGAAAATAGACCTTGAATTTATGGAATGGTTGGGCGAAAATGGAATTCCTTTTTCTGTTGTTTTCACTAAACTCGACAAGCTTTCGCATGTAAAGGCTGTGGAAAGCATTCGTGCTTATAAAGAAAAACTGGCAGTTGACTGGGAAGAATTTCCACCAATTTTTGAAACTTCAGCCGAGAAACGTACAGGACGAGACGAAGTGTTGGGATATATTGAAGGCATAAATAAGAGTTTGAAATGATTCAATTTAGGGACAAGTTGTAACTTGTCCTTTCTTTTTGCATTTTTCAGCAAACGTTTGCGGTTGTTTTTTAGCAATCTTATTTTAGGTGAATAACTGTTTTCCATCAAAAATCAATATCATTGCATTTGGTTTTTAAAATCAGAGTGCTGGCTCTTGCCTCTTAAATCTAAAATCTAATATCTACCAATCTAAAATTAAATTCATGCTAAACATTCAAAAGAAAATGAGCAGTGCATTTCTGGCATTGTTAGGTTTACCCGCCACGGCTGTTGGTTTTGCGTTATCAACTCAAATTGCTGCCCTTAGCTGGATTCTTTCCAATAAATATCATCTCGACATTCACGATGTGGCCTTTGTATGGCTTGCCGGACCTATTGCCGGAATTTTTGGTCAGGTAATTGTAGGTTTACTTAGTGATAATGTGTGGTTTATGGGTGGGCGACGACGTCCATTTATCATAATAGGTGGTATAGTGAGTACCATTGCATTTCTCACCTTGCCACATATTCGCGGAATTTCGCATATAACCGGTATTTCCGATATAATTCTGATTGCTTCTGTCATTGCGCTTTTCCTCGATTTATCTATAAACGTAACATTCAATCCAGCACGTTCTATTATTGCTGATCTTACGCCTGAAGGCAAAACTCGTACTTCCGGCTATGTGTGGATGCAGATAATTTCCGGCTTTTTCGGGGTGTTTGCTTATTTCCTTTCCATGGTTTTCGGAAACGAGACATTGCTGTATATTGCTGCAGTTATTGTATTTTTAACTGCCGTTTTCCCTATTTTATTTATTCAGGAAAGAAAAGATTTAGAACTGGCAAAAGCTGATAGTCAGGAGAAATACGGTATTTGGCAGATATTTCAGGAGATTTTTCCGCTTTATGGCTTTTTGGTGTTTGGTTTCTTCAGTCTGTTCTACCATTTCTTCCCCGAAGTATTGGGAGGATTGCATAATTCGGTACTTATTGCTGCGCTGGCATATTCGGTAATTATAGGAATTATAATAATTGTTCAGGGACTAAAGAATCCTACAAACCGGAATGAATTCCAGAAAATTATGCTGGCACACTCTTTCACCTGGGTGGCTTTTCAGAGTATGTTTATTTTGTCGGGGTTCTTTATCGAGCATCAAATTTTGCCCAATATCGGACTGAAAGGCGTGGCTGCCAATTGGTTTGCTGAAAAACTTACAGGTACAGTTCAAAGTTCAGGAGCAACTGTAGGAAATATGGTTTCACTCGGATTCTTTATTTTGAACCTAATTGGTGCTATTTTCCCCTTGATTCTTCAAAGTATTGCTAAGAAAATTGGTCGTGTAAAAACTTATATCGGAGCACTTGCATTTTCGGCAATCGGTTATTTTTACATTGCTTATTTCAGTCGGGTAGAAATTGATTTCTATATCGGCATGTTTTTAGTTGGAATAGGCTGGTCGGCTGTTATTTCCATCGTGTTTGCCATTATGAGCGAGAGAGTAAATCCGGCTAAAATGGGATTGTACATGGGCGTTTTCAATCTGGCTGTAGTACTCCCACAAATGATGAGCAATGGTGTAGCTAATGTAATCAAAGCTACTGGAGACCATCAGTTACTTTATATTTTCTGTGGGTTATTTGTAAGTACTTCTGTCATTTTTTGGATGTTTGTAAAAGAACCGGAATCGTCTGGAATAACACAGAATGTTCCAAAAGGTGGACACTGAAAAATTTACAATTTATTTATTTACGATTTACAATTTAATGTTACCTTTGCGGAAAATAGATCCGCAGAGTTTCTCAAAGTAATTTTAAGAACCGTGGAGTTTAACTCAGCGGTTCTTTGTGTTAATAATCGGAACAATGAAACATTTTTTAATTGTATTTTTGAGTGCTTGTTTGCTTCTTTCGTGTACTTCAAAAAACACAAAGATAGAAAAACAACAAAATAAAGATACGCTGAAATTGACTTATGCACAAGGCTTTGCTGTAAAATATTTTGTGAGTTATAAGGAAGTAATCGTGTATAGTCCATGGATTAAAGGAACAGAATATGCCCGTTATTATTTGGTGAATGATGCTAATATTAAAATACCTACCGATGGTACAAAAGTGCAAATTCCGTTGAAAACTCTGGCTGCCACTTCGGTTACACATTTCGAATTTTTAAGCCTTCTAAAAGAGTTGCAAACAGTTACTGCTGTTTGTTCACCTGAGATTATTTACAATACCGAAATAAACAAGCGTGTAGGTAAGGGAAAAATAGCAGATTTGGGCAATGCATTTAATATCAATGTAGAAAAAACGCTGCAACTAAAACCGAATGCGGTAATGATGAGTGGTTACAATCAAAATGACCCGTATGCAGTACGCGTTTCACAAGCAGGAATACCGGTGATTTTTAATAACGAATGGATGGAAACCTCGTTGTTGGCGCGTGCTGAATGGATAAAGTTTGTAGCTACATTCTACAATAAGGAAAAATTGGCCGACAGCATTTTTCAAGCTGTTGATAAGCGTTACAATGAGATTAAAGCCAAAGCTACAGCAGTTAAAATCAAACCTACCATCATGGCAGGTTCTAACTTTCGTGGGACGTGGTATATGCCTTCGGGGCGTAATTATATGGGTAAACTCTTTGCTGATGCAGGTGCAAATTATTATTATGCCAACAACAGCACTGCCGGTAGTTTACCGCTGAATGTGGAAACGGTACTTGAAAATTTCTCTAAAACAGATGTGTGGTTGAACTGCAACTTTAAATCGCTGGATGATTTGCTGAAAGCCGACCCCAAACATGCTTATTTCCACCCTGTTAAACTGAAACAAGTGTATAACTTCAATAAACGGTTGTTGCCTTCCACGGCTAACGATTTCTGGGAAAGTGCAGTTGCCAGACCTGATTTATTGCTCTCGGATGTGATTGCCATTTTGCACCCGGAGATTTTACCAGAGTATCATTTTGTTTATTCCGAGAAATTAAAGTAGAAAAAACTCAGTGTTTATTTAATATTATTTTTTACTTTTGTGCTAGTTATATAAATTTCAAAATAATCTAACATTTATAAATAATTTCAGTCAAAAAAAAACAATTAAGTATGAAAAAACTTCCATTAAGTAGACTTGTGTCTTTACTAACTTTCTTTGTTCTTTTCACTGCATGCGATAAGAAAGAAACTATAATTACCGTTCCGGTTTTAACGACAATTGATGTAACAAATCTGATACTAAATACCGGTAAATCAGGTGGTGTAATAACGTCAGATGGGGGATCAATTATAATAGCAAAAGGGGTTTGCTGGAGCACTGGTCCAAACCCAACTATTGCTGATCGTAAAACAACTGAAGGTGCTGGAATTGGTGCTTTTATCAGTACAATGAACGGTATTTCTCCGGATTCAACTTATTATGTACGTGCTTATGCTACAAATGTAGCCGGAACTGCTTATGGTAATATTGTTGCGAGTTTATTAACCGATCTTGATGGAAATAGTTATCACAAAGTTACAATTGGAACTCAGACTTGGATGGTTGAGAATCTTAGAACCACCCGTTATCGTACCGGGGAGGGAATTACAAACAACAAATCTAATTTTATCTGGAATTCTGCGAATTATGGAGCTTGGTGTGATTATGATAATGATACGATTAACGGAAAAAAATACGGCAAGCTTTATAATTGGTACGCTATTACAATAGTTCGTTATAAAAAGCTCTAAATTAAGCGGCAATTGTGCCCCAATTCCTTAGTTCAGAGATAATAGTTCTATTTTTCTTTAAGTACGGGTTAATCCCGAACCTTTGAATAAATGTTT
>CAIKVR010000142.1 GCA_903830915.1 uncultured Bacteroidales bacterium | reverse complement strand
TTATAAATTTTATTTTTTTAGAATACAACCCTAGCACGGCAGGCAGTTTTATCATCTTTGCTTATTTCGAAACGAAAATCTCCGGGAGCTATTTCCTGACCGACTATTTCAACAAAATCGTCGAAAAACATCTCGTTCATAAAATTGAATTCGTATCGTTTTATAGAATATTTTTTATAGCAATTCAACGAAAAACAATCGCTAATCCATTGAATGTAGCGCATACTGCTCACATGACCATTAATATCAATATCGCTGTATTTCACTTTGAAACCATCGTATTCTTCACCTTCAACAGCATCCAACTTTATTGGTTTTTCTATCAAACCCGAGTCATTCGATGCAAACTGGTGAATGCCTTCCAGAGTCAGTAAATCCTTTGCACGTCGCGTATTTAAATCGAGCATAACCCAGTTGGAACAGGCATTTCCGATAATCTCATTTTTCGAATCACGGATAGTGAAATTACGGGTTGTGCTGGCACGTCCCACTTCTTCAATCCATGTTTCCACCTGAATATCTTCGTATTGTTGCGGAAACCGAATCATTTCAACAGCAAAACGAATCAGAACCCATGTGCATTCTTTTTCGTTCAAAAACCGAATTCCAAAACCATTATCATCAGCATTGTAACCGGCTGTTGTCAACAAAATATTGGCCAAAGCCGACATGGTTACATTATACTGGAAATCTACATCCTGGGGCTGAACTCGAAAAGAATATGTTTTCCGGTATGACATCCTGAATCTATTTTTGAAGGCTCAAAATTACTTATTTTTTTCGAATTTTAGCTGTATACTTTCCAACATATCGCTCAGTCGTTCCACTTTGGAGCGGGTAATAGCCACACGACCTGAACGTATAAACTGCAATACACCAATCGATTCGCTAAGTTCTTCAAACATTTGCTGCGTTTCTTCGTAATGTCCCGCTTTCTGCAAAACGACATAGTCAGGAGTCATTTCGAGAATGCGGATATGGTATTTACGAACCAACTCTTCTATTGAGCCAAGTCCAAGGAGCTTTTCTGTAGACACTTTATAAAGAGCAATTTCCTGAAAAACAAGGTCCTCGTCGGTGTTGTAATAAGCTTTCAGAATATCGACCCGTTTGTCAATCTGCTTCACTACTTTCGAAACAATATCTTCGGTAGTAAGAACGGTAATGGTGAATTTATGAATGCCTTTCAGAGCCGAAGGAGAAACAGAGAGTGTTTCAATATTGATGGCCCGACGGGTAAAGATAATGGTTATCTGACCCAGCAAACCTACTGAATTTTCAGAAAAAACGGTGATGGTATATAGTTTATTTTCCATGATTTAATCTCCTAAAAGTATATTAGTTACAGTTGCTCCGGCAGGCATCATTGGATAAACCATACCTTTTTTCTCTACATTAACAACTAACAAATATGGTTTATCATCTTTCAACATATCAGCAATAGCTGCATCCAGGTCTTCACGTACGTGAACTTCTGTACCATCAATGCGATAGGCTTTGGCTATAGCAATAAAATCAGGATTTTGCATTTCGGTAAACGAATAACGCTCTTCGAAAAACATTTCCTGCCACTGACGCACCATACCTAGGAAGTGATTGTTCAGAATAATCATTTTTACGCCAATTTGTTCCTGCATAATGGTTCCGAGTTCCTGAATAGTCATTTGGAAACCACCATCACCTGCGAACATACAAACAGTACGTTCGGGAGCACCCATTTTGGCACCCATGGCAGCCGGAATTCCGAATCCCATTGTTCCCAGTCCACCCGAAGTAACCATACTGCGGGTCTTGCTATAATTAAAATAACGTGCAGCCATCATTTGGTTTTGACCAACATCTGTTACCAGTATGGCTTCGTTATTAGTTGCATGCGATATTTTATGAATTACCTCACCCATTGTTATTTCACCCGATTCAGGATGAACTTCACGTTGAATAACTTTTTCAAACTCCAGAGTTTCAAACTCTTTGAATGAATCAATCCATTCAGTGTGTTTTGCCTGATTTATTTTAGCAGTTAATGCCGGTAAAGTTTCTTTTGTTGTTCCCAAAACCGGTGCATCGGGCTTCACATTTTTACCAATTTCAGCTGCATCAATATCCAAATGAATAATTTTTGCCTGCTTGGCATAAGTATTTAAATCACCGGTAACACGGTCGTCAAAACGCATTCCAATGGCAATAAGCACATCGCACTCGTTGGTTTTTTTATTTGGAGCAACGTTTCCGTGCATTCCTAAAAATCCTTTATTCAAAGGGAAGTCAGTTGGCATTGCGGAAGATCCGAGCAATGTCCAGGCAGCAGGAATATCGGCTTTTTCAAGAAATTCCAGTAATTCTTTTTCAGCATTTCCCAGAATAACTCCCTGACCAACTAGAGCAAATGGCTTTTTAGCTCCATTTATCAATGCAGCAGCCGCTTCAATCTGCGAAGGTTGAACTTCAGGTATTGGCAAATAACTGCGAATAAAAGTACAGGGTTTATATTCAAATTCTACTTCCTGAATTTGTGCGTTTTTGGCAAAATCCAACACTACCGGTCCCGGGCGACCACTGCGGGCAATGTAAAAAGCACGTGCTACAGCCCAGGCAATATCTTCCGGGCGACGAATCTGATATGCCCATTTAGTAATCGGTTGTGTGATACCAACCACATCAATTTCCTGAAATGCATCAGTTCCAAGTAACGCAGCACCAACCTGACCGGTTATTACCACCATCGGTGTACTATCGAGCATAGCATCAGCAATTCCGGTAACAGTATTAGTTGCAGCCGGACCCGAAGTAACCAAAGCAACTCCAACTTTACCCGAAACACGCGCATAACCCTGTGCAGCATGTGTTGCACCTTGTTCGTGACGGGTAAGAATATGATTTATATGTTTATCGTAATCAAATAGTGCATCGAAAACGGGCATAATCGCTCCGCCGGGATACCCGAAAATGGTATCAACACCTTCTTCTATAAGCGCCTGCATAAAAGCATGAGCGCCGGTTATTTTAGTTTTTGTTTCCATAAGATTTAAATAGCCCCTAAATCCCCTAAAGGGG
>CAIKVR010000141.1 GCA_903830915.1 uncultured Bacteroidales bacterium | reverse complement strand
AGTAAAGTTTTGATTTTTCAAGAATATTATATCTAACTATCCGACGCTATTTTAAAGCACCACAACTTTACCTCTAACAATTAAAAGCACTAATATTATTTTATATTTAAACAATCAATTTCTGTGCATATCATATTTATGTGCCATCTAGAAAGGGATGTTAAGATTGCAATAAACAATTTAGCCCTTATGTTCGTTACAAATGATGGATAGAAAGATTAAGTAATGTGTAATCTTTCATAGTTCTATTACCCGAATAATAATTAAACATCAACACAATCTATAGTATGAATCCAAAAGTTGATAAATTTTTAAGCAGATCAGATAAATGGCAGGAAGAGATGGAAAAATTAAGAGCGATTGTTCTTGATTGCCAATTGTCCGAGGAATTGAAATGGGGCGTTCCCTGTTATACTTTTCAGAACACGAATGTGGTATTGATTCATGCATTTAAGGAGTATTGTGCATTGTTGTTTTTCAAAGGATCTTTATTAAATGATTCGCATGGCATTTTAATTCAACAAACAGAAAACGTACAGGCAGGCAGGCAAATCAGGTTTAGCAATGTACACGAAATAGTTGAAAAGCAGGACATCCTGAAAGCATACATTTATGATGCGATTGAACTGGAAAAAGCAGGACTGAAAGTGGAATTTAAGAAGACCACCGAATATAATATTCCGGAAGAATTCAAACAAAAGTTAGATGATATTCCTGCCTTGAAAACAGCTTTTGAAGCTCTTACACCAGGGCGACAACGTGCTTATTTGTTTTATTTTTCGCAGCCCAAACAATCCAAAACCCGTGAGTCGAGGGTTGAAAAGTTCATACCACTAATTCTCAATGGCAAAGGATTAGATGATTAATATGAATACAAAAGTTGATGAATTTTTAAGCAGAGCAGATAAATGGCAGGAAGAATTGGAAAAATTACGAATGATTATTCTGGATCGTCAACTGACTGAAGAATTAAAGTGGAATGTTCCTATTTACACGCACAACAATAACAATATTGTTGGGATAAATGGACTTAAAGAATATTGTGCAGTTGGTTTTTTCAAAGGCGTATTGCTAAACGACAGAATGTGTATATTAGTTAAACCGGGAGAACATACTCAGTCGGGGCGTCAGATGCGGTTCAGAAGTATTCAGGAAATAGTTGAAAAACAGGATATTATCAAAGCATATATTTATGAAGCCATTGAAGTGGAAAAAGCAGGTCTGAAAGTTGAACACAAAAAGACTGCCGATTATAAAATTCCGGAAGAGTTTCAACAAAAGTTAGATAAAATACCGATACTTAAAATAGCTTTTGAAGCTCTTACACAGGGCGGCAACGTGCATATCTAATCCATTTTTCACAACCCACACAATCCAAAACCCGCGAATCTAGAATTGAGAAATTCATACCGCAGATTCTTAATGGTAAGGGATTAAACGATTAGTTGTAATTGCAATTATTCTCTACCCTGCACAATATCAATTGTTTTTATACCTTTTGAAATTTATCAAAGATAAGTATTTATCTTTGCGTAATTTTACTTGATGGTTATAAGTCAGGATATAATCATACAGAGTTTGTATTAACTTTTATATTAACATAACGAAGGATCAACATGGTTTTCAATTCAATCAATTTTGCAATATTTTTACCAATTGTGTTTTTTCTCTATTGGTTTGTTGCAAAAGGAAACCTTAAATTTCAGAATGTACTGCTTATTGTTTCAAGCTATTTCTTTTATGCTTGCTGGGACTGGAGATTCTTATTTTTGCTAATCTTCTCTACTTTACTCGACTATTTCACCGGAATAAAAATATATGAAGCTACGAAACGAAAAAAGCGTTTGATTTGGCTATGGCTAAGCATATTAGTCAACCTGGGTTTTTTGGGAGTTTTTAAATACTATAATTTTTTTGCAGGCTCATTTGCCGACGGATTATCTCTTCTGGGAATTCATTCCAACTTTGGGACTCTACAGGTTATTTTACCGGTGGGTATTTCATTCTATACTTTCCATGGCTTATCGTATGTTATCGATTTATATAAAAACAAGATTAAGCCCGAACGTAGTTTTATCAACTATTCGCTTTTCGTCAGTTTTTTTCCTTTACTTGTAGCCGGTCCAATTGAACGAGCAACACATCTGCTGCCACAGATAATTAAAAAGAGAGAATTTGATTACAACAAAGCGGTGGATGGATTGAAACAAATCCTGTGGGGATTGTTTAAAAAGATAGTCATTGCCGATAATTGTGCCGGATATGCCAACAATATTTTCAATAATTACAATCATTACTCAGGAAGTACGCTCGCAATAGGGGCATTGTTTTTTACCTTCCAGATTTATTGTGACTTCTCGGGATATTCCGATATTGCACTTGGTACAGCTCGCCTATTCGGCATTGACTTGTTACGAAATTTTGCCTTTCCGTATTTTTCCAGAGATATTGCCGAGTTTTGGAGACGATGGCACATTTCATTGTCCTCATGGTTCAGAGACTATCTTTATATTCCGTTGGGAGGTAGCAAAGGCGGTTCATGGATGAAGGTACGAAACACATTTATCATTTTTCTTGTAAGTGGTTTTTGGCATGGAGCAAACTGGACATTTATTGTTTGGGGTTTTCTGAATGCACTGTACATAATGCCTTCTATTCTGGCAAATACACACCGGAATAATCTTAATATTGTTGCTCAGGGCAGGTATTTGCCTACTTCAAAAGAGTTTATAGCCATGATTACAACTTTTGGATTAACTGTTTTAGCATGGATATTTTTCAGAGCAACGGATGTTTCGCAGGCAATCAGCTATATATCCGGCATTTTCTCTGTCAGCTTTTTTACCATTCCAAACTTTACAGGAATTGAGAAAACGCTGCCGCTTGGCATACTGACTGCTGCTTTTATTCTCATTGAATGGTTTGGGCGTGAACACCAATATGCACTGGCCAAATTAGGAGATAATTGGTACAGACCCGTAAAGTGGGTCCTGTACTATGTCCTGATATTATCCATATATATTTTTGCCGGTTCGGAACAACAGTTCATCTATTTTCAGTTTTAAAGATGAAGAGGTTTCTGTATAAAATAACGCTGTTTTTGATTCCTGTTCTGCTGTACCTGATTATGGAAGCACTATTACCTGCAACTACCTTCACATTTCGCACTTGGGAAGGGCTTCTGTTCAGGTATAATATTTTCTCGTATGCACCTTTTTATCCAGATAAAAAAATAACAACTTATTCGGTGGGCGATTTATGCCATCATACCAATAAAGCCGTTCTAAAACACGAAAGCTGGATTACGGATAAATTAGGATACCGAAATGATGAATTTATTGAACAGCCTGATATTTTATTTATTGGCGACTCATTTGTTGCCGGTAGTAGTCTCAGTCAGGATGAAACTATTTTCAACCGGTTAAAATCAAAACTTAATAACCGAAAAAAGGTTTATAATCTTGCCCCATGTGCTTTTTCAAAGTTTATTTACTACCTGAAAGCCGGTATAATTAAGAAACCAAAACTAATTATTTTCTCGGGAGTTGAACGAAATGTACCGGTTTCTATATCTTCATTCAACGAATATAAAATCAGAACGTTGGGGATAAATGTGCTGAAAATTGGAGAAATGAATATGTACATTGATAAATCGTTAAAGCTTTATTCGCTTAACTGGTTTCAGGCACGAGTACGTGGATTCAAAGGCGAAGGGATTCCTGCAGCTGATGATTCCTCTATGTATTTTGAACAGGGGAAAACACAAAAGCATAACCCCAACGATTTATCAATAACTGCATCTGTTATAAAATCGTATAAAGATTTTTGTCATAAGCAGGGCATTCGGTTCATTTTTATGCCTATGCCCGACAAAGAAACTGTCTACTATGAATTAGTTCCCTTCAGCAAACAGTCCGAATATTTATTTCGGTTGGATTCATTGCTAAGACGGGAAAATATCGAAACCATTAATACATTAGGAATTTATAATAATTACCGTAAAACACATCAAAGTATTCTTTATCATACAGATGACACGCACTGGAACGTAAAAGCCACAGATTTAATTGCAACCCAAATCGCAAAACAACTTAGCCAATGGAACTAATTTTTACTTTTTAACAAGAGATAAATACTTCAAAGTTGCATTTGTGTTTAGTTAAAAAGTAGCTGAAATGATCCTGAAAAGTCAAATCTCGGATGACATAAAAATGGAATTCGATTCTGAAAAAGTAGATGCCTAAGGTCGTGGCATATGAATTAATGTTAAAATAAATCGTTTTAAAAGATATTAGAGAACTTATAGACATAAAACTTAAAAAATAGGCAGTATTATATTTACAGAAATAGATGAAAAAAAAATATACAATTGTTTTTCTATGTGCATTTTTAAATGTGACACTTTCGCAAACTCATATTATTTATGGCAATAATCCACTGGCGGGGCACTATGCACCTGTAAATGGTATAAATCTGTATTACGAAACTTATGGAAAGGGAAAACCATTGGTTATGTTGCACGGTAATGGCGGATCGATTGAAGCATTTAAGTATCAGATCCAGTTCTTTGAGAAATATTTTAAGGTAATTGCTGTCGATAGCAGGCTTCATGGAAAATCGGGAGGGCAGGTTGATACACTTTCGTACGAGATGATGGCTGCAGATTTTGCCGGATTACTTGATTATTTACACATCGATTCAACCTATGTGCTTGGTTGGAGTGATGGTGGAATTGATGGACTTTTATTAGCAATGAATTTTCCTCATAAGGTAAAGAAACTAGCTGTCACCGGAGCTAATACTGTGCCTGATAGTACTGCAATGTATCCATCAGACATTAATGAAATGAGAAAAACCATGCTAAATCCGAATGCATCCATCAAAGAGAAAACATTAAATCGTATGATGGTTTATCAACCTCAGATTCCATTTTCAGAACTTGCGAAAATTAAATGCCCGGCATTAGTAATGGCAGGTGATAAAGACATGATAAGACCGGAACACACGTTGAAAATTTATCAGTCGCTACTTTTTGGTTCATTGTGTATTTTTCCTGATTCATACCATCATGTATGCCAACAACATCCTGAGTTATTTAATCAAATCGTGTTGACTTTTTTTGAAAAATAAGCAGAAAAAAGAAATCAATAATATCCTAAAATCAGGACAGGTCGTAACTTGGAATTTGGTTGTTATTTCAGACTCGATTTATTAAAAACAGATGCTGGAATTGACACGTCCATTTGAATATCCTCAATAACCATTTTCGTTCCCTTACCGTCTTTCAGCACATCTTTATATACAAACGAGGTAGGGTACCAGCGACTCTGGATTTTCTTCACATCGCTGAAAGTGATATGTTTCAACAATTTTCCGCCTTTGGCAAACATTTCTACCTGAAGCGGTACATACCGTTCAACATCCACCCACATTTTTTGCGAAGCATAATTCACATCGCTCACAATGGCTGTCAAAATAACCATCCAACATTTACGACCATCAACGGTTTCTTCTCCGGTCACCTCGGCTTTGTATTGTTCCAGCAACGGACGGTCAGTCATCATATCCTCGTATGACATATCGCTACCCATCACCGACTGCCGCAACATGTGACCAGAAATCTGAATCACCCGGTCGGTTGAGGGCGAATAAATCCATAACTGATTGTCGAGTTTCAGCATCTTTGTACCTTTTTCGCGTGCCGGAGTAAGATATTCGGTAAATGCTTTATCAGTGCCGACACCCCACGATTTCGATTCCATAGTTCTCGTTCCACGGGCAGAACTAATTTCCATTCGGGATGTCAGAATGCGTGATTTAGCCGACATATTGTTATCCACTTTGTCTAGAATTGATTTTCCCGAAGGATAGTTTTGACCAGCTATAAAGGCTGGAAACAATAAAAATATACCCACAAACCCTCTGAAGAGGCAGAATCTAAAATAGATCGAAATGTTGTTGTTCATATTGATAAATATGTTGTTTAAGGAAATCTTCATTTAACAAGATCTAAGGGGTCAGCTCTGCCCGTCAAGCTATTTTAAGATATTCGCTGTCTGCTGTTTAAAATTTAATGATACGGAAACGCATAATAGAAGAAAAGTCTATCTTTACCATTTATAATAAGATGCAAATATACAAATTATTCATTTTAGTTCTATAAACTTCTTTTAAAGTTATTTCCAATGGTTATTTTAAATATAGTTGTAAATCTCATTTTTTTTCTATTTTTGTCATTTATAAGTCAATTCAAGTACGTTTCATTATGAATAACAAGAAATTAGATCAAAATATTAATTACCTTATTGTCCCGGAAGAAGACGAGCAATGGGGATTGACTGTTACAACTGTGGGTCATCAGAAAATTTCTGAGAATAATTCATACCCTCCCGAAAATCATCCACTTGAGTATTATTTCAAAGTTGAAGATGGTCGGATGTTAAATGAGTATCAATTGCTTTATATTACCGATGGTAATGGAGTGTTTACTTTTGGTCCATCAAAGCAATCATGTTTTATTACTGAAGGAAAAATGTTTTTTCTAATGCCGGGAGTATGGCATACATACAAACCCGTTAAAGACTCGGGTTGGAATGAGTACTGGATTGGATTTAAAGGAGATATTATTCAAAGAATAGTTGACGAGGGATATTTTCTTAACCGCCCACCGGTATTTAATATAGGACTGAACGAACGGATTGTTGATTTATACCTAAAAGCAATAGAGATAGCAAATGAAGAAAGAGCTGGATATCAACAAGCACTTTCAGGAATTGTTATGCATATTTTGGGATTAATGTATTATCGAGACAAAACCCGTGATTTTGAAGACGAAGAATTGATAAAAAAAATAAATAAAGCCAAGGTCATTATGCGTGAATCGATTTATAAAAATCTGTTTGCAGAGGATATTGCCAGTCAATTGAATATTGGTTATTCTAAATTTAGAAAAGCGTTCAAAGAGCTAACAGGCACATCTCCATCTAGATACATGCTCGAACTAAAACTCAATGAATCAAAACTTTTGCTTACAACATCTAATTTGTCAATTAAAGAAATTTCATTCAGTTTAAACTTTGAAAATTCTGAATACTTTAATATTTTCTTTAAAAATAAAACCGGGCAAACTCCCGGTGAATATAGAAATGTTTGTGCCAACAGGAATGTCTAACCTAAAATTTGAATCGGTATTATCAAACACTTGCTATTTCAAAATACTTCATTCTTGTGTAAAAATTAAAGATAATTTGTGGCTGTAAGTGGATTAGTTTTAGAAAAATGGTTTGAAATTAAAAGAAAATTCTATTCCATTTTATAAACTACAGCATTGATATTCATTCCCGCACCAACCGAAGCAAATATAAGCACATCACCCGAATTAATCTGATGATTTTCCATATTATCTTTTATAATCAGGTCAAATAATGTAGGCAATGTTGCTACTGATGTGTTTCCCAAATTATGAACTGTCATTGGCATAATGTCATTAGGTGCATTCTCGATGCCATAAAGACTGTAAAGTCGTTTTAGAATAGCATCATCCATTTTACCGTTGGCCTGATGAATCAACACTTTTTTTACTTCGGTGATTGAATACCCGCTTTTATCCAGGCATGCTTTGATAGCTTGCGGAACAGTTTCCAATGCATACTGGTATAAACGACGACCGTTCATCTTCAGGAACAGGTCTTTAGGGTTTTCAAAGTCAGGATTATATGAAGGTCCCATGTGAAGCAATCCGGCATGACTAAAGGTGTCTGAACGGGTTTTGTGTGCAATAATTCCGATAGGAGAACTGCTTTCTTTTCCTTCCAATACGACAGCACCGGCTCCGTCGGCATAAAGCATACAGTCGCGGTCGTGTGGGTCGCTAATGCGTGAAAGTACTTCGGCGCCAATTACCAGAATTTTCTTCGCATCGCCTGATTTAATGAAATAATCGGCCTGTATAACTGCCTGCAACCAGCCCGGACAACCAAAAGTTATATCATAAGCAACCGTTTCGGGATTTTTGATGCCAAGTTTTTGTTTTACTTTTGATGCCATTGCAGGCACATGATCTGAAGCACGGTTATTAGCAGTAGTATCACCAAAGTTATTAGCCACAATCAAATAATCAAGCTCTTCAGCATCAATTCCGGAAGCTCTAATTGCTTCATCGGCAGCCAGTACAGCCATATCGGTAGTAATCATGTCATCAGAAATGTAACGACGCTCGGCAATGGTTGTTATTTCGTGAAATTTATCGGCAATTTCCTGACCGGATTTGTCGATTTTTACTCCGTTCGATTCAAAAAACTCATTCGCAATGAAATCTTCGTTCTTTACTACACGCGATGGAATATAACTTCCTGTCCCAGTTATTACACTGTAAATTTTCTTTTCCATATTCTCTTTGATTTTCAATTAGTAATCATCTGCACGACTCATTCTTTATGACTTACAAAGTTATACTAAATTACTTACATGCAGTGGCAAAATATATTAATTGTTCTCAATGGATATTAAGTTGTATAGCTAACTTTTTGATTTATAAGGCTAAAAAAGTTGATAAAAATGCATTCCAATTTCTTCAATTTGATCTTAATGTGCTGAATTAGCATTTATATCTCATTTTTTTGCCTTTGATACAGCAAATGTTTGAGTTAGATTTGGTGGTAATCTGACTTTCATCGATACGAATCAAAGTGAAGCATTTGTTTTAGATACCCGATGCATTCAGAAGATAAAATAGTTTCGATTATTTACAAATTATATTCACAATTTATCATATACATTTTGATATATGATATATTATATACTTTAGATGTAATAGTATATTCTTAGGATTTAATAGTACTTTCTTGGGATAAAATAATACTTTCTTAGGATATAATAGTATATTCTTAGGATATAATAGTATATCTTTTGGATTTAAGAATACAATAGTTCGTTATAAAAAGCTCTAAATTAAGCGGCAATTGTGCCCCAATTCCTTAGTTCAGAGATAATAGTTCTATTTTTCTTTAAGTACGGGTTAATCCCGAACCTTTGAATAAATGTTT
>CAIKVR010000140.1 GCA_903830915.1 uncultured Bacteroidales bacterium | reverse complement strand
CCAGCTGGGGCTCGAACCCAGGACCCCATCCTTAAAAGGGATGTGCTCTACCTGCTGAGCTACTAGATCGTTTTTCAAAAGCGGTTGCAAAGATACTGCTTTTTTTTAAAACTACAAATGCTCCGGAGTATAAATAATGTTTTCGTTCAAATAATTTAATTAAAGTGCAGATATTCAACGTGTTATAATAATTAAATGTAATATTTCACTTTTCTCCCCTAAATTACACGAATTATGGTTTAATTTACCAAAACAACGTATTTAAACGGTTTCATATATTTGAAATTTTACAAAATCTTGTATCTTTGCAGCCAAACAACCGTATTTTCTGAAATTTTGAATAATATAACGTTTATACTTCTCACGCTGATTTTTTCCGCTTTCTTTTCCGGACTTGAAATCGCTTTTGTTACGTCGAACAAACTGCGTTTTGAGCTCGATAAGAAGCAACGTAACCTGACATCAGCTATATTATCAATATTTTATCGTAAACCTCAGCTATTTATTTCTACCATGCTGGTGGGTAATAATATATGTCTGGTTATTTATGGTTTAATGATGGCACAGTTAATGACACCCTGGCTGAGTTTCATGGGAAATCCGTTTATAATAACATTGATACAAACCATACTTGCAACTATCATTGTGCTTTTTACAGGTGAGTTTATCCCCAAAACAATTTTCAGGGTTAATCCGAATTTGTTTCTACGGATTTTTTCACCACTTTTGTTTTTCTTCTACATTGCTCTTTATCCTATTTCACGTTTTGGTACGTGGTTTTCAGTGAAAATACTGGGGCTATTCCGTTTGGAAATCAGTCCGGTAACACAGGAAAACGTTTTTTCGAGAATTGATTTGAACTACCTGATTCAGGAAAGTTTTGAAAATCCTGAAAGTGAAAAGGAGTTGGAAAATGAAGTAAAGATTTTTCAGAATGCACTTGATTTTTCTAAAGTGAAATTGCGTGATTGCTTTGTGCCTAGAACTGAGATTGTTGCACTGGACTACGAGTCGGACATTGAAGTTTTGAAAGAAACATTTATCGAAACCGGTTTCTCCAAAATTCCTATATTTAATGGTGACATTGATAACATTATCGGTTATATTCACTCCTCCGAAATGTTTGAACATCAGAAAGACTGGAAAAAACAGATTAATCAAATTCCGATTGTCCCTGAAAATATGGCTGCTCAGAAATTGATGAAAACTTTTTTGAGTCAGAAGAAAAGTTTGGCAGTGGTGGTGGATGAATTTGGAGGTACAGCAGGGATTGTAACGCTCGAAGATATAATGGAGGAGATTTTTGGTGAAATTGAGGACGAACATGATATACACGATTATGTTGCCGAAAAGACCGGGGAAAATGAATACTTGTTTTCAGGGCGTTTAGAAGTGGAAACAATCAATAGCCGTTTTAATCTGGATATACCGGAATCGGATGATTATGAGACAATTGCCGGATTTATTCTGCACATTCACCAGCATTTTCCTAAACTGAATGAAGTGATTAGAATTGAACACTTTACGATGAAATGTATGAAGGTAACCAATAATCGCATTGAAATGGTAAGACTCACTAAAGACAGGTGATAGTTGGTTGGAGAAAGTGACTTTAGACTAAAAAAACACAGAAATTCATTAGAAAAGATTGGGAATTTACTTTTTTTTTGTATATTCGTGCCCTCAAATTTACAGGAGAAATAAAATAAATAAAATATAAATTTAGTTCAAAAAAAATGGCAACATTAGAAAAAATCAGAAGCAAAGGAGTTTTACTTGTAGCAGTAGTGGGACTTGCATTGTTAGCGTTTATTGTAGGTGACTTCCTGAAAGAAGGCTCTACTTATTTCAATAAGTCGAAGGAAACTGTTGCGAAAATTGCAGGAGATGATATCAATATCAAGGAATACTCTGCAGCAATTGAACAATTAACTGAAGTGTATAAAATTGAAACAGGTAAAACCGAATTGGGTGAAGATATGATGAATCAGCTTCGGCAATCGGTATGGGAAACCATGGTTAATGAAAAAATCTTGAATGCGGAAGCAAAGAAACTTGGTTTGGCAGTAGGAAAAGATGAGTTGACCGACCGCTTGATTGGAAATAACATTCACCCCCTTATTTTACAACGTCGTGCTTTTGCCGGCGAAAATGGACAATTCAGCCGAGAAGCATTAATGCAGT
>CAIKVR010000139.1 GCA_903830915.1 uncultured Bacteroidales bacterium | reverse complement strand
CGGCACTTATACCTATAACAAAAAGAGACTTCTTCTTTCGTATAAACCAACCCGATCATCTTTGTGAACCTCAAACCATAGAACTTAAAAGACTATGGAAAATGGGTAACTCAACTGCCATTAAGAACATCACAGGATTAGACTTCTCCGACGAATGGACCGACGAAACCCATACGCAAGTTAAAGTTACTCCAAAGGAATTTCATAACCCATCCAAGAAACACTTACACGGGGAGGATACAAAATGACACAACAAAGACTCACTGAATTATTTGCCGAATTTACCCAGCAGCGGCATATATATTGACCAAGAAGAATACAGATTATGCCAACACCGACGCGCTGAGTAATTTCAAATCTGTGGCTTGTATCTTAAACACTACTCCGGAGCTCGTAACCGCGAATCTTATCGGGGTTAAACTTGCCCGCCTGGGCGTATTGCTTAACTCTGATAAAAGTCCTGTGAATGAGTCTGTATTAGACTCCATCCTGGACCTTGCTAACTACGCATTCCTGTTACATTGCTGCGTTATTGATACCCATCCCCAACCCACCAACGTATGAAGGTAAAAGTTTACATAGCCTCGCCATTGGCCATAGGAGACAAGGAGCAAAACGTCCGAAATTCATTCGAAATGGGTAACAAGATTATCGACATGGGAGCAAACCCATACTGCCCACTGTATAACTATTTCCTGGATGCAGAAAAGCCCAGGGATGGAGAGTTTTGGCTCCAACTTGATTTTGACTGGCTACGAGCGTGCGACGTAGTGCTACGGATGCCGGGAGAATCGGTAGGAGCCGACATGGAGACCGCACTGGCCAATGAGATTGGTATCCCTGTTGTTTACTCTATTGAACAACTGGCTGAATATTTTGGCCTTATCGAACAGTATTAATGGACATGGGGATATGGCGAAATTGGCAAAACCGAAGAAACCAGAACCAATAGAGATACCCGCAATAATGATTTTATGCTGGAATGAACGGGAACTCATTAACATCTCAAAGTCAATAGATAAAAAAGAGGTAATACTATCCCCCTGCGGGGAAGAAACTATAAAGACCATCCACGAACACCTGATGAAAAACCATTTCATTGAAACAGAAAATGGGTACATGCACATATCGGAAGTGCTTAAACCCTTAAAACCATAACCCCGCGGGACTTACCCAATCAATTAATCTAACATACAACATTTAAAAACCGATAAAACAGTAGGTACATAAAAATATCAAACACCAGACTATATAACCAATTAGGCATTTTCCTATAACACTTTTATTGTATGATTATCACAAACATTAAAAAACACACATACAACACTACCGTATGCTCATCCTACCACTCTTTATCCGTATAGGGTTCCTATATACATCCCCAAGATAAGTCCTCACTACATCGCCCGCAATGAACCTCCTGCTCAAAGTAGCTACACATATCCCTACCAACTTCGCACACGCCTTCTTGTCTGTTACCACATAAGACAAATCACCAACTATAACTAAATACGGTTCACGCTTCTCTTTCTTTTCCATTTGTATGTGTTTGTATGAGTACAAAGTTAACATTTACCCCAACGCAAGTCAATATCTACTCTAAGATACCAACCACCACGCAACCAATTAAACAATCACTTCATGTAACCACTACAACACTATTATAATCAATGCGTTACACATACCACCAGTAACCAATTCCCCTGCTATTTCACAACCAATAACCCTATGTGCTATGGTCAATCCTCACCGATCTCCCCTACCTATGCCGCAACGCAAACGGCTTTCGCCGTTCCCGTTTTCCGGTTTGCGCTGCTGGCTTTTTTCCCCGAAAAGAATGCTTTTTTTACCGGCGGCGCGGGTCACATGCTGCCTGTTGCGCTGCCTGTTGGTTTCTGTAACTCGTTAGTTAGAAACGTGTTAGGTGGGGGCTTAACGTTTAGCGGTTAATGTTGGGGCTGCCTGGCGGCAGCGGAAAACGGCAATAAGTTTATTTCCTGGGGAGCCCGTAAATATAATGTTTATCGAATCCATTGTGTTTGATGTTAATGTATAGTAGCCAGGATATTAGTATAGATGTTGTATAGATAGAGTTCTTATTACCTTTGTTGTGGAGTATAGTTTTGTACAACTGATACTGGTAAACTTTTAGTGTCCGCTGAATTAGGGTAATAGGGAAATTGAACAAGTGCCCGTAACGCTGATCGAAATACTGTTTTACTTCTATTGTATAACTATCCAAGTCTTTTAAATTATCTATCTCTGGTAATTGTTTCATAATGATATTATTTTTTTAGTTGATACAAAGATAGTGAGGTATTAAGTTTGTCCCGTCGATTCAGGGAAAAAAGATTTTCACCGGCACAGGTATTTTTACCTGTTTTACATTGATATATATCAATGGATTGATTGATATAGACCGGATAATTTACGTATATATATCATTGATAATCAAAGTTAATTACCCCTATACTTTTGTCGGGATCGTATGTAATTGTATTATCTTTGTATTGAAGAACGTAAACAAAGTAAATTATTAACCACACTAAATTTTTGGTCCCATGAAAACGCGTAACATTGTCCACATGACAACCTGGTTAAACTCCGGGAATATCATAACTGAAATTTTGGCAACAGCCCGCAATCGTAGGGTTATTTTCCATTATGCCAATCCAGACGGAATAGGCAATGATCCCGGGGCCCTGAGAGTATATAAGTTACTCACCAGGAAAAACAGCCGCTTTACTGTTAAGACGATCACCGGAGTATGTAACACTTATTCAATTAAACACTAATCCCGTCAGTTTATCCAAATCTAAATTTTAACCTATAAATTTTTGAACCATGAAAAGCCAAAAAATAACTTATAACACTGAATTTATATCCGGTGAATATCGGATCGTAAAATATGACAACGGGAGGAAGATACGGGAAATATGGGCAGGCCCGCGGGATATTTGCCTAAATGGTTGCAGTAACTTAAATTTAGCCGAAAAGCTATACAACGAAAACAAATTTATTAGGATGAAATAATAAGGCCCCGCCAAAACAACCGAGTAAATAATTTAAACCATTAAATATATAAAGCT
>CAIKVR010000138.1 GCA_903830915.1 uncultured Bacteroidales bacterium | reverse complement strand
TGTACGATTTAATATCTTTATCCTGAATTTTATTCCATGTCAATTTCACCATTCCATTGGCAATGATTGCACTCAGATTTGTAGGAACCGGCATTGGCGCATTCTTTTTTAGGTGCACATAGTCAAGCTCGAAGTTTTTACCTAGTCCGGTGCTATTTCCAATCGGACTGATTGAAAGTCCCGAAATATTGTTGGTATTAATTCCTGAAATATCGGCAGTGGCAATCATCCAGTTGGTGCTGACTTCAGGTTTAATGCCCCATTTCGGAAGTTTTAACTCGCCAAGATTCAGTGAATTCAGGTATTGAATTGTGCACGAAGTTCCCTGAGAGTCGAAGGTCTGCGGAGTTTTTCCATCAGTACCTATTTGCCTGAGGCGTATTTCAATCGTAGCCCACGAATCGGTAGGACGATTCAACGTTAGATTACCCTGAAAAGTGAGTTGTGGATTATTTCCTGAAATTCCTGAAGCCGATTTCAGAACGCCATCAGAACCATTCTGGCTGGTAGCCTGCACCAGTCCGTTTACCTCCTGATTTCCTGTCCAACTTTCGGTATTACCCGGCTTGTTGAAGTCGAATTTATACTGGTTTAGTACACGCGTATTTACAAGTACTCTCACCGTATCGTTGAGAAGTGACTCCATACCCATCAGGGTATCTACTGCCGAAACTACATAAAAATAGGTTCTGCCATTTTCTAAACCGGTATCCGTAAAATTGTTCGGTTTAATACCATACGAAAGAAGCTTAAATGATTGCTTGTTATCTACGCTCCGGTAAATACGGTAAGCACCAAAATCGGTTTCCTGATTTTTATCCCAACTCAGTTGAACCGTGTCATGTTTTACACTGGATGCCAAATTTTTGACCGGCAACATATTTCCTGCAGCCCTTGGTTTCAAAGCACTTCGAACGATGTTGTAATATTCCCATGGATCGTTGTCAGGATACTTTTTGGTGGTATTTGTGGAGGGTAAATTTTTGGTATCACAAATTCCCCAATGGATACAATCGCATATATCATCGTATGAGCCATAAATACTATATTCGCTGGAAGCTTTACACCAGTCAACCCTGCTTTTCCACGCTTCCTTACTAATTCTCACCCATGGATCGGTGGGAGCTAAACCTGATTCAGGACTGGCAAAGCGAACACTTCCGGATGCGTTTTGCATAAAATTCCGATACCCCCAACCATCTGATTCCCCAGGCGTTTTCGATTCATTCACCATGTTGGTTCCAAGGTGGAATCTCGAAAAGTAATTAGTTGTATTTGCCGGAAGCGAATTGATTATTGGATCAACATAATCTTGCCGATTAAAAACACATAGGATGGGGCGGTTGTCGCCATATCCATAACGTTTGTAGGCAGCATCTGTTGCCCAATTATCATTAACATATTTGGCAATATTGTTCCAATATTCAGCCTGACTGATGCTGTCCGGAATATTGCAAATAGCACGCGTATCTGGCATAAGATGAATACCTATTAGGGCCATGTAGCTCATGTTTTTTTCGGCACAAACCTTCCGTATATTATCCATCATCGGTTTAAACTCATTCCATTGAATGGTCCACTGGGAAGCATTGGTCCAGTCAACCGAAACGGTATTGATACCGGCATTTTTGATCTGTTGCAGAATGGAGCGCGTCACATTGATGTCGGAGTAATCGTGCGCCGGATTCCATACACCATTCACCAGAAACGTTGCCCCTTCGTTGAAGCCCCTGCAACAAATCATAATGTGAGCAACAGGTTCACCGGCGAATACCGGCGACACATTCAGAGATGCAGATAGCAGTAGAAAAAAGGCAATACGAGAGATTGTAGTTTTCATTGTTTTCATTATTTTGTGTGTTTTTTAAAAGATTATATTGCTTACTTGCTTAAGATAAAATTAAGAATTATTTAAGTTGTTTTAGACCCCCAAACCCCCAAATGGGGGCTTAAGAGTGCAATTTTAGAACTATTTACAACTAATTAAAAATTTATAAACTAGGTCTTAAATCCGCCAGTTGGCGGATTGGGGGTGGGCAATACATCAATTTAACCGCCCCTAAATCCCCTAAAGGGGACTTGAAGTTACAACCATTTTGTTAATTTTCTCTACTATTGTTATCAATTTTTAATTTGGTAAAGTAGAATTACTACCCAATTTTTATTCAATAATAATTTTTTGTGTTTTAAAGGATTTAGACCCAATCAGATGAATGAAATAGATGCCTTTTTCTAACGAAATATCCAAGTTTTTCTGACCATTAAAACGTTCATTTTTCGAGAATACGGTTCTTCCTTGCAAATCAATTATTCTAATTGCATCCACCTGACTTTCCCAACAGTTTATGCTAAGTTTGTTGGTTGCCGGATTTGGATAAACACTAAAATATCCTGTATTTATATCGGGGATTCCGGATGTTCCACTAGTTGGATAAAGTTGTGCCATGGGTATAACTTCTCTTGAATTAGTGGTGCTACTCCATTCGAGCTTAATTATTGCATCGCTTGTCTTTTTAGCGAAATCTACCAGAATAGGCACTTTCTGGCCTGCTGTCAAATTCATAGTAGCTGTAAACGTATTACCTGAAGCTGAACCTGTCCACTGACTAATAAGAAGCTGATTATTTACCCACAATCTGCCCAAATCCTGAATAGTCAAATAGAATGTATATGTTTCAGTATAAAGCGGTTCTAACTGTCCTCTCCACCGTACATTCCAGAATGTACTTGGAATGTTGCAACCCGGAGAATCCGTCGAAGTCCAGGTTTCGTCAATAGTTGGATCTACCTGACTGCAAATAGAGTCTTTAAACCAAATTCCGGGTGCGGCACCTTTCCAATTAGAGCGAGCCAATCCGGTACCGGTACCCGGATAAACAACTGATTTATTCGTGAAAGTTATCTTATCCAAATTAAAATCATCGGCGGCTTTATTGATAAAGAATTTTAGAACATGCTGACCTGCCGGTAATAGCAAATCTACATCTTTAGTAGCGAAGGTTTGTAAATTAGCTGTTGAAGCAAAACTGATTAAACCACTTTTATCACTTTCATCTACAAAAATTGTTGCCTGGTTATTTCCTGTTAAGCTTGCGTATTTAATAGAAGCTGTTACAGTACCAACTACATTGACAGTAACTGTATATTTCAACCATTCGTTGCTATTTGTTCGAGTAACATCAGAGCCTCCGCCCGTAGTATTTTCAATGTCCACCGATTCATTCAGGCGATAAGCACCCCCCTGATTACCAATGGTAGCATCAGCATAAGCAATTAGGGCTCCACCGTTGTCAAAATCTTCAAACTCAACTGTACCGGGTATTGTTATAGTTTTGTACGGAGTTTCAGGCAATGTAGCAATTTTAGACGTACTGAAATTGTAGTTAAACCTACGATCGGGAGCCGATTCACCATCGGTAAAGAAAGCTGTAATGTCATTCAACTGTTGAGGATTATCTGCCCAATGGAAGTAAAACTCCGGAGTGGCGGTAGACATTCCTACCGATGAACGGGGAACGTTGAGTTCCATCTCATTGCCCACTACCTTGTAGGATATGGAAACGGCATTGCCCCAGACTGCGCCTGTCCACTGCTTCAAGGTGGTTTGAGAAGCTGAAGTAACACCTAAATTAACAACATAATCATACCCTTCCCAACCGGTTCCTTTGTTGCGGTCTGCATCTATAAATAAAAGCATCCAGTTAGGATCAATGCTTGGACTGATAGCGTCAACGGTTTTCACGTAGAAATAAATGTTATTGGCATCATAAGTGGCTCGTGATTCAATAATATCATTACGCCCCGTGTTATTGGTTAAAGTAGCGGTTCCGAGTACGTTTTGAAAATTCCGATGCTGAACATCTCCCGCTACATCTTTAAAGAGGGGTGTTACAGCAGCCCATTCTGCAAAGTTTCCATCAATGCTAATCGTAGCTGGAGATGAAAATGCTTGAGGAGCTGACATGCCTTTGAATTTACGGATATTGGATACGGTCTGATAATAGAAATTATCTGTATTTCCGTCTTTCATAGGTTCTATATCACGGTTAAATTCAGAATTGAATTCATCTACCACATACCAACCATGAGGTATATGTTTCCCACTGGCATCTTTACTTGGGCAAGTTGCTTGATTCACACAACGCCAACTTGCGTCGTCCCATTGTTTGCCCATAAACGGAACAGGTTTTGATGCATCAGAAACCCACGCACCAGCCGTTAGTTCATTCCAGCCAGTAATGCAAACTATCGAAGGATCTATCTGGAAAGCTCGCGACCATTGTTCTGTGAAATAGTAACCAAATTTGGTTTGATCGGTTTCCCAATATTGGTCATAAGGTGGGTTTTTCCCATTGTGATAGCTTGCTCCGTGTTTTAGATAATCGGGATTTAACGGAGCTCCATTCGCTTTACTAACCGACATTTGCTCTGGCTGTCCGTTAAATGTGAAATACCGCTGAGGATAATTATCATTAAAATTCCACTGATCTATATCAAATGCCCATGTTTTACGCCATGTAAAATAATCTTTAACCCCCTTGAAGGCCGCCGTTGGATACTGTGTAGCACATTTTACCGAATCTGCCATCAACAAGGGTTTTCCCTGCCATTTAAAAATCAGCGGGTCGTACTCCGGATGTGTATTGATTCGTTTGATGATGCTCTCCATTGCCTTTTGGTAGTTCTCATTCAGAAAAAATGAAATTTTTGGAACCGGTATTCCTTTGTTATACATATCCATAGCGACAGCCATAAAACTATCAAGAGACAAATCGCCCTGATCGCCGTTGGTGAAATCAAAAAACACGAAGTCAACACCGGCATTGGCAAGTAACTGGAGGTTTCGACGAGTTGACCAGGGATCGCTTGGATGATAAAAACCATTTTCCGGTTCACCCCAGTAATAATTGCGGGATTCAAAAGCTGGGCTTGCAGGATTTGCTTTTAAAAGGTCGTTGAAGGTTGTAAAATCCTTATTTCCTCCTAGATATGCATGCCAAAGCCAATAAAACATGCCAACATATTTGCCCTGACGATAATCGCTACAATCAGCATACTGCGGTAATGTTCTTCCCACCCCATCCGTTGCTACCCAATTGTCGCTGAGAGCTTTATTTTGAATAGTTTGAGTTGTAGCTGCTGAATTGGCAACCAAAAAACCCTGTTCTATTTCAGTGGGGAAATAAGCTGTGTTGCCAGACTGAATTGCCTTAACTATGACAAGCCCTGTAGTACCGGTCAATGACAGCGTATTGCCATTTAAGGTAGCTGGACCCGAAACTAGCACATAGCTTACAGGTAAACCTGAACTCGATGTAGCTGTTAAAGCAAAAGGACTATCTGTATTTTTCTTTACTCCTATTTCGTTGAAGGTAATGGTTTGTTGATTTAGATTTTGTGATTTTAATAAGACACTGTATAATCTGAGTATTGCATTCCGTTGGGCAACCGAAACTTGTCCCGTTTGATCAACATGCATGTTGGCAAAAGTACCGAGTACACTCATGTTGGCATCGTAAACTGTACCCGAAGTAAAATAGGAACCTACTTTTTCAGCTAAATTTATTCTACAAAAAGCTACATCATTGTAATACACATAAATTGATGTTCCAAAATCCTCAATCCTTATTTTTCCCTTTTGAAGCAAGCTGGTTACACCTGCGGGCTTAGGAACCAGAATCCGGGTTGCCGGAGTTGCACTATTTACATATTCACCGGTAAACTGTACAATCATGGAGTTGCCATCAGTGGTTGGATAAAAGGCAATGCCCCTGCTGTTGAAACTTGGATCCGTTGTTGCGGGTTCTTGAACTTCATCTAATCTATAGACTTTATTAAAACGTATTACTACTCCTCCTCGATTACTTCCGGTTGAATAATCAAGTTCCGTTTCAAATAAATAGGGTGAGTAGTATTTTTTTTGTGAAATCATAGCGCGTTTGGCAACCCATGCAAATTGTAATGAACCACCCGCAATATCAGTGGCACTAAAAGTATTTTCAGTTAATGTAATCCATTGATTATAAAATGTAGTGTTATCCCAAGTTGTGTTAAACAGCTGTGAATACTGTGTATCGTAAGTAACTGCCAACTTGTCGCCATCAAAAGGCGTTACTGCGGCAGCGGGTGTCACTGCCAGATTTCCCTTGGTGAAGGAAGCCGAAAAAACGTGACTTGATTGCATCAACAGAAACAGGGATGCAACAATAAAACATCGAATAAATGTACATTTTTTCATTGTATTTTGAATTATAAATTTAAGTCTTGTGTTACGGATTAGTAATTGTATATATGCTAATTATCAATTATGAATTAACAATTATGAATTATGAATTATCTGAACTCCTTTAGGTGCCTTAATCGTTGATTTAATGCTGCCATCGGCCTGTTTTTCATGCCTTACTCTAATTATGCCTTGTGGAGTGGGATAGGTACCTTCTACCCATTTCAAATCACCCAAATGAGGTTCAATTTTAATTTTTCTACATCCGGCTTCAAGTACCGTGATGCCCAAAACCTGTTGAGACAACCATGCCGTTGGACCGGATGCCCAGCCGTGGCAAAAACTGTTTCTCAATCCTTTATAGCAATAGCTACCATATTGAGCATGAACATCAACTTTTCCGGCTGCTGTTATTTCATCAATTCTACCGGCATTTTCCAACCATTTCATATCAAAGTCCTCCCAAAAAGTGGTAGCCCCCAAATCAATCATTCCTCCCCAGTATTTTCGTATCACATCAATGGCTCCATCATAATCGCCTGCCATGGCTCGTGCCTGAAGCACGTAGTAACCATAAAAACTGGAAATACCTTCAGTAGGATTTACGGACAAAAACTTTTCATTTATCTTTTTGGCATCTTCCAGACCCGACAAAGCGAGTAGCGCAGCTCCCGATTTATTGTTATTCGGGTCGGGAACGTGTTTTTTGAGTAGTTCTATGGTTTGGGTATATTGAGTTGCTTTTCCTTTGTTTTTCAGAATGATTGCTATTTTTTCTCCGGCATCAAAAGTCATCAGCATCATTGATTGTAATCCGGCATGAATGGCTTCTTTATTTGGACTGGTAGGCCAATCAAGAAATCGCATGCCATCTAAGTTTTCTTTTCCATCCGCATTGATCTTTTTCTCCAGCTGGTCGAGTAAACTGAAAATGTATTCCTGATTTTTTTGGAGGTATTCCAAATTTCCGTTATTCATATACCACTGATACTGAATCAATACCCACCATAAAGAATAGGAACTAATGCCATTCATATAGTCAGGTAGTTTGGTAATGTCACGTATCAAATCCAGACTTTTTGGAACCACTTCATTGTATCCAAACACGGAGAGCAGGGTCATTATTTCGGGATGCATATCGCCCACCCAAACTAATCGGTCGCGTTTAATGCCATCCCATAAAAAATTTTGCATATTTAAGAATACAGTATAAGCTCCTGTTTTCCAAATTTGATTTAATCGTTCATCGTTGCAATTGAAGCTTCCTAACCAGGGGATATCGCGTTGAACAGCAAAAGCACGAAACTCTTTGAGTTTCAACTCGCGATTATTATCAAGAAGTTCAATTTTAGCAAAGCGGAAGCCGCTATTGCCGATTTCTATGGTACCAAGCCAGGGCACCAATATTTCGTAATCTCGCATTGAATGATCATTCGTTGCTGAAGAGTGATCTACACTACTCATGGCTTCACTTACGGATTCGCCTAATGTAATGCGAACTTTTATTGGAGAGTGAACAGCATGCATTCCAGTAACCACTTGCACGCCTCCATGAATTTCTTTTCCAAAATCAACTACAATGGCTGAGTTTTGTTTATCACCTCCTTTTATAATACACAGATTAGCTCCCACTAAATCGGCTTGTCCGTTGCCTTGTTCAAGTAATTTAGCCGGATTAGAAATATATTTTCCACTTTTATCCGATTGCCAAACAATGCGTGTTGCGGCGAGATAATTGCGAGTAAATTTGTTTTGGGAATAATTGGTATTTTGAGAACTTGAACTAAAAGCAAGAATAGTGAAAAAGAGCAGGATAAATAACTTTTTAAGGGAGTTCTGGTGTGTAGTGTGATTTTTCATGTGATTGTTATAAGCCCCCTAACCCCCTAAAGGGGGAATAAGAGAGGGAATTGGGAGAAATTTATTAGCTGATAATCATTTACTTGTGTGTTCTAAATTTTATTTCGGTCATGGGTGTTTCATAATTTTAGGCTCTGAAGGAATTCAAAGAAAGCCAATCCACAACCTGTAAGGATATGGATTGGCTTATGCTTGTTATTTTTGGATCATTAATTTTTCGGTAGAAGAGGTATTTCCTTCTTTGATAGTAATCAAATAGATACCTGAATGAAGATCGGATACATTTAGGATAGTAGCCTTTTGTGCGGTTTTAACAACACGACCATCTAATGTGCAAATTGTAAAATCGGCATTTCTAACACCTTTTAATGCAATCATATCTCTTGCAGGATTTGGATAAAAACTTACTGTTTCACTTTGAACATTAGCCAGTGCCGTAAAAGTCATCTTGGCATCATTAGCTGCACGCATATAGTTATCTATTTCAGTTTTATGTGCTAACCAAAATGCTTTTTGAGCCGGGAACCAGTTTAGGTCACCCAACGGTAATCCTTCAATGGAGGCAGTTAAAAGAGCCGGATTTGTATATTTAGCATTGAATGCGGGCCAGTCGGAGTTAATGCTTAAATCCATAAGCCCATCCGATGGATACCAGTGCCATTTAGCCCATTTTGATGCTGGTGGAAAGTTCGCGGAAGGCAAGCCAAATGCATGAACCTGAGTCGCAGTTAAAGTCCATAAAACCAAACTATCAGAGCGTTTATAAATCATCGGGTCAACAAATTGCGGGTCAACATCATTTAAAGTATGCCCATTTTTCCATTTTGGAAAAGAAGTTGAATTTGCAAACATTTCAGTCTCTCTTGACACATTAATAGAATCCAGTGGCATTAATAAACTCATATACCGCAATAATGGCTTTGAATTAGCTTTTCCTATAGCATTTAGTTGAGTAAGTTGAGTATAAAATTTGGGATTGCGGTAATGATTATTGTATTGAACAAATTGTAGGGTAGCAGATGGAAATACATCATTCTTAATTGTATCCGCATAAATTAAACCGGATCGTGGTTTGCCCTTATCTGCACCTGGCATTGGATCCCATGCTAAAGAATAGGGTTGAGTATTCACATCAAACATTAAGTTGTTAGTCCAATAATATTCGCGTTCAAAAGTCTGCCAGTCTATCTGACTTTTTTGAAGTATAATTGAATTATGATCCCATTTACTAAAGTTATCAATATTGACTTTGCCCAAATTACCACTATGCAAAACAGTACCGGTAGCAACAAAAGTATTGTTTTGAACCAACAAGGTATCAACACCTATACCCGTAGTATTAGCAGTATTGAATACAAATCCATCGTTAGGGCTTAACTCATGACCATAATTCATTACTAAATTGTCAGTAAAATACGTTTTTGAATTACTACCTGTTAGAGAAAAACCAGTTCCCGTTCCAGTAGGATTAAAAACGCATTTATTAATAATTGTACGGCCATTTGTAGCTCCATTTGTCATAAAATAGGCTCCTACAGTACCTGTCAAACTACAATTTACAAAATAGATATTCTTCAATGTCAGATTACCTAATGAATTAAACATTTGTTGAAATACTGCACCACTGACACTTGCACCAGTTTGAAGTGTTGCCGGCATACCTCCCGGAGTTGCAGGATCAGCACCAATAATTGTTAAATCAAAACCGCTGTTTTGAATAGTCGAAGTGAGTTGATACCATTCCCCTGCTTTTAATTGGTAAATTACATTCCCCTGATTTGCTGTAATAGCAGCGTTGAGGGTACCAACACCGGGTTCAACTACCAAAGTAGGTAGAGCATAAGCTGTTAGACTGCATGTTAACATGATTGCTAACACAAATTGTGAGACTTTGTTTTTCATTTGTTTTAAATTTTAAATTGTTATTATCAGATTGAGAATATTATTTTATCTAGTGAGAGTATCAAGTGAGGGTGTGACTTAGAGCCACGCCCTCGCTTGACAAGACTTCTTCATTACAGGGTCACTTTTGCAATTCTGTTTCCCACTTTTACAATCATCACACCCTTCGATGCCAGTGTAATTTCATTCACACCATCAACGGTAACTTTGCAAAGCAATTTTTGACCAAGCGCAGTGTAAACTTCAAGTTTTTCGCCTTGAACGGCTGTGAATTTGATTTTCCCATTGTAAGCCGAAACTGACAAAGCAGCTTTTCCAGAAACTTCGTTAACAGCGGTGGTGCTTGATGGCGTTACTACGGCTGATGCTGTACTTTCTGCACTGTTTCCTACTCCATTGGTTGCAAAAACCTTAAAGGTATAAGCCGTATTATTGGTCAAATTGTAAACTGTAATCGGACTGCCGGTTCCGGTGGCAATTAACGATGTTTGGGCAGTTGTGCCAATGTATGGTGTTACTGTATAGCCGGTAATGGCAGAACCATTTTCGGCCGGAGCAACAAAAAGCACCGAAGCTTGCGTATTTCCAACTGTGGCAACAACACCAGTAGGAACGCCGGGAACAGCCGCAGCGGTAGGGGTTACGAGGGCG
>CAIKVR010000137.1 GCA_903830915.1 uncultured Bacteroidales bacterium | reverse complement strand
CTAAAATTTATATCACCCCAAATTCCCTTTAAACGGGTCATTACTAAAATACTCCGGAGCATTAATTCTGGCTTCTCCCGGTGCTTTAGGTGGTGTATTAGATTCAAGTTGCAAAGCTATTTCATTATCTAATTCTATGCGTTCCACTTGTGGAGCAGTATAGGTTTGTTCTTTTATTTTCATCTGTTTATAATAAGCCCCCTAACCCCCTAAAGGGGGAATAAAGAGAAGTTAGTTCTTTGATAATCATTTCCTTGTATGTCAGAATTTTTATTTTACTCATGAGTGATTCATTATACTTGATTTTATTTTTTAGACATTTCTAATTCAATTAATTTTTCTCTTTCCCACCACTCCAAATGGAGATGGCGGTACTTGAGAGTGTAAACAAATAGAAGTTAAGCATTTATTTAAAATCTCTCAACTTTTTATCAATCAATAATTACTTTTTTCGTTAGCGTTTTTCCTGCATTGGTAACAGTTACCATATAAACTCCAGGCACAAAGTTACCCAGCGATTTGGCAGTTGATGTAAGGCGTTGATATACTAATTTCTGACCAACAGAGTTGTAAACTGCTACTGTTATTTCAGCATTTGCTGTACCGTTAACAACCAATTGACCATTGGCATTGGTCGAAATCCAGAAATTGTTATTGCTGTCTGGATTCACTCCTGTTGCAACTCCTTTGATTTTCAGTGTAAAACGAGTGGTTGTTGAAGCCACATCTGAAGTAAAGGGGTATATACTACCAACGGCACTAAGGTCAGTAACAACCGGATTATTAATATCGGCATAATCTGTCAGAATGATTTGTGTTCCTTTGGCAAAATTATTAATCATTGAAGCATTTATGGTGAAACTGCCAGCTTTACCAGTTGTGAATCCTAGTGGGATTTCAGTATCGTAAGGTATGCTATTCATTCCGTTTATGGCAAGTTGTGAACCATCTACCAATGTAAATAATTCAGGTATGTTTACATTACCATTGCTCATTTTGCCTGAATCGTAAATATCCAAGCCGTTTGATGCTTCGGGAGTAAACATCACAATGGTTTCATCACCAACAGTACCATTCGACACATTCAACCTTAATAAGCTGTAAGCCGAAAGTTTGGTTGATGGTGCTTTCAAAGCGGTAGTAGGAACAGCAACAGGATTCTCAGCATTATCAAAATAACCCGGCATCAACACATCACTTTTTGCATGTGAGCGATTTGCGTTTGACAAAGTAATAGATAGTTTTGCAGGGTCATTAGCCTTTGTCCTTACCCAGAATGCCTGCATAGGTGGAATATAACCCGTTACAAGGCCGGTGCCGCTGTTATTGGTTCCAATACCTGATGCAGCATTTACAGTTTCATTAAAGTAATGTGGTGTTGTAGCATTATCACGAGTTTTATACCATACAGTAGCTTCTAAATTTGAATTTGCAATAATTGATGGTCTAACATTCAGATACGATGGGTATGGATTACCAATCAGATTAAAACCATGCTTTGGATTAGCTGATGTATAAGTCAAACCTAGGATTTGATCTCCGGTGTTTAACCCTGTACTTGTGAAGGTTACAGTAGACGCATCGGTTGGTCTTACAATATAACCTGTACCTGAAGTCATTGTACTTACTGTATTCCATACTGCACCGGCTGCATATGTGCCTAGTACACCGGCAGCTTGTCTGTCATCATTTTCGGGGTATGAATATAAGGTTAATGCACCGGCATCAACTGTAGGCAGCACGGATGCACCGGTAACAGGAGATGTCATATACCAGTTACGTGCTGTGCCGAGGTATTGTTGAACATTGGTTGATCCTGCGCTTACTGTTCCGCCGTTATCCACAAAGGTGGCTGTACCTGAAGGACTACTCTGAAGAGTTATACTTCCAGTTGTAAGGCTTTTACCTGAAGCTAATGTAAGTTTTGCTCTCGGTGCTACGGTAACTGATTGAACAGCATTGGTCGCTCTGTCTGCGTTAAATTCACCCGCAGAAACTACCAAATCGCTGTTTGCCAAATCAGCTATTGTATAATCTGAAGCTTTGAAAGTAGTTGCAGCATTATTCAACGTTAGTGTTGCAGCAGTAATAGTTCCTGTAGCCGAACCATTTGCCAAACTATAGTTAGCTGCCAAACCGCCATTAGTACCATTGACAAGTGTATACACAATAGTTGCTAATTTACCTGTTCCTACATTGGCATCTGGGTATGTTCCCACAGCTGTATTCACTGTTACTGTTTCCGGGCTTACGAAACCGGAGAGTGAACCCGGTGTTACTGTGCCTGAAGTGGCACTACCATCATAAGTTTTGGAAGCTATGGAAGCTGACCCGATTGTCAGGGCTTTAGCACTTATTGTATTTCCACTGGCAGCAGTTGTAATATTCACTGATGTGGCTCCTGTAGTTGACAATACAATATTTTGTGCATTATAAGTACCTGAAACCGCCGCAGTAGCAGCCAGGCGAATTCGTAATGTTCCGCTTGCACTTCCTCCCGATTGGGTAAAGCTAGCAGTACTGGCATAACTCGTTCCATCACTCGAAACTTCAAAACCCGTAGGAGCTGTAGCAACTAGATTTGCTGTCAGATTTGCCCCGGAAACTGAAAATGATTGAACTGCAGAAGCTGTTCCGTAAGTAGTAGTAAACGCTGTAGCAGTTGCAGTACCCGTAATAGTCGGGATATTAGGTGTTACTGCACCTGATGCTGAACTCAATGCACCATTGCCTACTCCATTGGTTGCATATACTTTAAAGGTATAAGCCGTACCGTTTGTTAAGCCGGTAACTACAATCGGACTGCCGGGTCCGGTCACCGGTGTTCCGGCAACTGCTCCAGCGTAAGGTGTTACTGTATAGCCGGTAATGGCAGAACCATTTTCGGCCGGAGCAACAAAAAGCACCGAAGCTTGCGTATTTCCAACTGTGGCAACAACACCAGTAGGAACGCCGGGAACAGCCGCAGCGGTAGGGGTTACGAGGGCG
>CAIKVR010000136.1 GCA_903830915.1 uncultured Bacteroidales bacterium | reverse complement strand
TTATCAGGTATTTGTTTTAATTTATAACGAACTATTGAGAATATATACATCAGATTTAATAATAGATTCTTTAGATAAATATGTAAATTCGTTTATTATAATAATATATTCCTTAATTAATACATTTTCAATGATTTTTTTAGTTTAGCATAGATAATATCACAATTTTTGTTTCTACATTTGCATAAAAAAATTACAATTCTAATCCTTTCATCATGCTAGTACTAAACTTACGACCTATTTTTACGGCTCGTGGCATCGACAGACCGTATACTTTTCTTGTAAAAGCAGGATTTACTGCTCATTCTGCCAATGTTATTTTGAATAAACCAAAGGAAATCAAAATACATTATATTGAACTTCTCTGTTTAAAGCTAAACTGCGAACCAAGCGACTTGTTTCTTTGGATTCCGGATAAGAATAACCCAATTTCAGAAAATCATCCGCTCCGAACGCTGGCCGGAAATGCCGAAATACATTCCGATGCACTACTCAATTTACCGTATAAACAGCTGAAAGAGATAAATTTAAAAATAAGCACAGAGCAAAAAGAAACTGTTCAATAAAACTCAATTACAGATAGTTTTATAAGCTTTCTCTTTCCAGTTATTTTTTGTAATTTTGCAACCCTGAAACGATTAAGGACTGAAACAGTTTCATCTAATTCGTCCAAATTCGTGTAATTAGTATTTTGTATATGACTAAATTTAAAGAATATCCCGGTCTGAATCTTTCCGACGTAAACAAAGAACAGTTGAAACGTTGGCAGGAGCTTGATGTTTTCCACAAAAGTATTGAAACCCGCGAGGGAAAACCTTCGTTTGTGTTTTATGAAGGACCACCTTCAGCAAACGGACTGCCGGGTATTCATCACGTGATGGGACGTACGATTAAAGACGTTTTCTGTCGTTATAAAACCATGCAGGGCTTTCAGGTAAAGCGTAAAGCAGGTTGGGATACTCACGGACTTCCGGTGGAACTGGGTGTGGAAAAAGCACTGGGAATTACAAAAGAAGATATTGGCAAAACCATCAGTGTGGACGATTACAATGCTGCCTGCCGCCACGACGTGCTGAAATACACCAAAGAATGGGAAGATTTGACTACTAAAATGGGATATTGGGTTGATATGAATGACCCATACATCACCTACGATAATCGCTACATTGAGACTCTTTGGTGGTTACTCAAACAATTATATAACAAAAACTTACTATATAAAGGTTATACCATTCAGCCTTACTCTCCAGCTGCAGGAACCGGACTTTCTACTCACGAACTTAATCAACCGGGCTGCTATCGCGATGTGAAAGACACAACCTGTGTGGCACAGTTTAAAGTTAAAACTGAAGATAGTACGTACTTTTTGGCCTGGACCACAACTCCATGGACATTGCCTTCGAATACCGCTTTGTGCGTTGGGCCAAATATTGATTATGTAAAAGTAAAATCGCATAATCCATATACCAAAGAAGCTTGTAATCTGATTTTAGCAGAAAATCTGTTAGGCTCGGTTATGGGCAAAAACGAATATGAAGTACTGGCCAAAATGAAAGGTTCAGAACTGGCCGGAATTGAATACGAGCAACTTATACCATGGGTAAATCCTGGTGAAGGCGCATTTAGGGTTATTACCGGCGATTTTGTAACGACCGAAGATGGTACAGGAATCGTTCATATTGCACCTACTTTTGGTGCTGACGATGACCGTGTGGCCAAACAAAACGGAGTTCCACCATTATTGCTGATTGACAAGGATGGAAACCGCCAGCCTATGGTTGATCGTAGTGGAAAGTTCTTTGAAATTGCTGACTTGAGTGAAGAGTTTGTAGCATCAAACATCGATGCTGAACTGTATAAAGAGTTTGCCGGACGTTACGTGAAAAATGCCTACGAAATTGCTCCTGTTCCCACTCCAACGGGTGATACTGCTGAGGTGACAACACTGGATATTGATCTTTGCGTAATGCTGAAACAACAGGGTTTGGCTTTCAAAATAGAAAAACACGTACACAATTATCCACATTGCTGGCGAACTGATAAACCTGTATTGTATTATCCGCTGGATAGCTGGTTTATCAAAACCACAGCTTGTCGTGAAGAGATGATGTCGTTGAACGATACCATCAACTGGAAACCGGTATCTACCGGAACAGGACGTTTTGGAAAATGGTTGGAAAACCTGCAGGACTGGAACCTGAGCCGCAGTCGTTATTGGGGAACTCCGCTGCCAATATGGCGTAGTGAAGATGGTCTGGAAGAAATTTGTATCGGTTCAGTGGAAGAATTGATTTCGGAAATTGAGAAATCAATCGCTGCCGGATTTATGACTGAAAACCCATACAAGAATTTCAAAGTTGGAGAATATACTGCTGATAATTACGCTGTCAAAAATATAGATTTACACCGTCCGTACGTGGATGGAATTGTGTTGGTTTCTGCTTCAGGTAAACCCATGAAACGCGAACTTGATTTGATTGACGTTTGGTTCGATTCGGGTGCAATGCCTTACGCACAGCTTCACTATCCATTTGAGAACAAGGAGATGGTGGAAAGTGGTTCGTTTTTTCCTGCTGATTTTATTTCGGAAGGAGTGGATCAAACCCGTGGCTGGTTCTTTACACTTCATGCATTAAGCACCATGGTTCGTGGTTCGGTGGCATTTAAAAGTGTAATTTCCAACGGTTTGGTACTTGACAAAAATGGAAATAAAATGTCGAAACGGTTGGGTAATGGAGTTGATCCGTTCTCAGCCATTGAAAAACACGGTTCCGATCCATTACGTTGGTACATGATGACAAATGCTTCTCCGTGGGATAACCTGAAATTTGATATTGAAGGTGTGGAAGAAGTGCGTCGCAAATTCTTTGGAACGCTTTATAATACCTATTCGTTTTTCTCGCTATATGCCAATGTAGATAAATTCACATACACCGAAGCGGAAGTGCCGTTGGAAAAACGTCCCGAAATTGATCGTTGGATTATTTCATTGCTCAATACTTTGGTAAAAGACGTAACCGAGTATTACGAAACCTACGAACCAACCCGTGCCGGACGTGCCATTTCCGATTTTGTAGGTGAAAACCTGAGTAACTGGTATGTGCGCCTCAACCGCAAACGCTACTGGGGTGGTGCGTACGACGAAGATAAAATTGCTGCCTATCAGACACTTTATACTTGCCTGGAAACAGTTGCACGACTGATGGCACCTATCGCACCG
>CAIKVR010000135.1 GCA_903830915.1 uncultured Bacteroidales bacterium | reverse complement strand
TTATCAGGTATTTGTTTTAATTTATAACGAACTATTGTGATACAAATTCAATGCCTCATTTTTATCTCCACCTAAAGTAGTAGGTGAATAAAAAAGCAGATTAGCCTTATTAATTATTATCTGTGTATTTTCATGGTCAGCCTTATAAGCTTTATTTATTTCAATCATACATTTTGGAGCAAAATAAACAGCCTTCATTTTGCTGAGACCCATTTTGAAACCCATAAACGCACCTTTATAAGATAATGCAATAGAATTATGCGGTGAAAGTTTGATTACATTATCAATTAAATCTTCTCCCTTATCAATAAAACTCTCGGCAGTCTCATGCTTTTTTTTATTCATTAAATATCCGATATATCCATAATAATAATTAAGTAATTCCAGTTTTTGCTCGATGGTTTTAGGAGGATTGTTAGTTTCAACTGAGTGAATAATATCTCCCCATTTGTACATTTCTCTATTTACGAAAGTTTTGTAAAACAGCCTTTTATATGTCGACTCGGCAGTTATTTCTACTATTGGCAGAAACAGAAGTAGGATTAAAAGAAATGCCATTCTCAAATTTTTATTTCTTTCAAAACTGTATTTTATTTTTCCTACTGACATATTTCTAAATAATTAGCTTATTAAAACCTTATATAAACAGATAATACTGAGATAAACGTTTAAATTTAAAGATTGTTTTTGAAATACTAAAATTATTTCATGTTTACATTTATATAAATATTCAATTTTGTTCATACTAAATCATCCAAAAAAGATATAATATTAAAGTTTTCATTATATTTGCACGGTGAATTACAGATGATTATTTGAAATTTGAATATATAATCCTATTTTGTTATTATTAAACATTTAAATCATCGTATTATGAAAATCTTAAAATGGGTTGGCTGGGCATCAGCTTCAATCGGAGCAGTTCTTATTGTACTTGGAACTATTTCACAATTAATTAAAAGTATTCATTTTGGCGTTCAACACAATTTCAGTATTTTTATTGCTGCAAGTAGTTTTCTAATGTTGGCATTAGTTTTGTTTATCGGATCTAAAAATTGCTGTCAGGATAGCTGCTGCAAAGAAGAAAAATCAAAAGAATAACAAAAATCTAGTTTGGTTTAGTTAATTCAATAAGCCACAGTTAAAAAACTGACAAATAACAATGCCCTGAAATAAATTATTTCAGGGCATTGTTATCTAAAATTTTCCGGATTCAATTCCTTAACAATTAAAGTCGGAAAATCATTATGTATTAAAGATAGTATTTCTATTAAGACGATATAATTCATATTAAAGTTTATATAAGTTCGATTGTTATAGATAATAGAACGCGGAAAAACGCTGATAGGTCGGATTTAAGACGGATTTTATTCCGACATGTCGGAATGATAAAGACTTAGTTCTATAAATCAGCCCCGATTTATCGGGGATACAATCCGTTTGATAATCCGTTTTTACATTTTATCAGCTAAATCAGCGTTCATCCGCGTTCCATTGATTTGTTTAAAAATGTAACGTTCAATTATTCAGATACATATAACATGTATAATGACTATTAATGAGAAAAGGTAATTACCTTTTGGAGAATTAGTTCTGATTAAGTAAGATATTGACTATCTGATTGAAAGCTTATCTTTACCCTGGATGGTATTTTTAATTTTGACAATTAGAATATACACTATCGGGAATAACGAGAGCATGTTTGCCCAAATAAGCGGTGCATCGTTTAGCATAATTCCGTATACCAACCATAAACTAATTGCCACAACCACAATGCAATACATTAGCAGCGAAATGCTGTGTGTATCCTGTGTTCTGAATACTTTGATAGCTTGGGGAATTTGATTCAACACCGAAAGGGTGGTTGCTAAAAAGCCTACCAGTTGAACTGAAGTCATTTTAATTTGTTTTAGGGTTAATTTTGAGGTTTGCAAAAGTACAAAAGAAAATCGGTTGAGGAGTTATCTCTTCATTTTTTACTAACTTTGCACGCTCTTTTCCGAAACAACGAAATGATAGACAATACCCTATTTCATAACAAAAAAGTAGCTTTCCATACCCTTGGGTGCAAATTAAACTTTTCAGAAACATCGGCTATCGGCAAACAAATGACCGACGAAGGTTTCAGTAAAGTCCGCCCCGGCGAACAGGCTGATGTTTGCGTTATCAATACCTGCTCAGTAACCGATACAGCCGATCATAAATGTCGTCAGGCCATAAGCCGCCTTAACCGACTGCATCCCAATGCCATAATGGTTGTGACAGGATGTTATGCACAACTTAAACCCGATGAAATAGCTGCTATTGACGGGGTTGATTTAGTGTTGGGAGCCAACGAAAAGTTTAGTATTCTGGACCATTTGCGCAAGCTCGACAACGGAGAAAAGGCTGAAGTACATCGCGAAGAAATAAAACGGGTGAAGGAATTCAAACCATCCTGCTCACGCGATGATCGTACCCGCTATTTTCTGAAAGTACAGGATGGCTGCGATTATTTTTGCACCTATTGTACCATTCCCTTTGCCCGTGGACGCAGCCGCAATGCTACCATACCCGAAACCGTGGCTATGGCCGAAGAGGCAATTCGCGATGGAGCAAAGGAAATTGTGCTTTCGGGCGTGAATATCGGCGATTTTGGCAAATCAACGAACGAAAAGTTTTTTGATCTGGTGAAAGCCCTCGATAATATTGACGCAGATGTTCGCTTCCGCATTTCGTCCATAGAGCCAAACCTGCTTGCCGACGAAATTATTGAATACATTGCAACCGGAAAACGGTTTATGCCGCATTACCATATTCCACTTCAATCGGGCACAAACGAGGTTTTAAAAATTATGCGACGAAAATACGACTGCGAACTTTTTGCTCATAAAGTTGCAAAAATAAAACAGTTGATGCCCGATGCTTTTATTGGTGTGGATGTCATTGTGGGCGTACGTGGCGAAACGGATGAACTGTTTGAAGAATCGTGCCGCTTTATTGATTCACTGGATATCTCTCAGCTTCATGTGTTTACCTATTCCGAACGGGCAGGTACTAAAATGCTTGAGATGGATTATATTGTCGATTTGAAAGTGCGCAAACACCGAAGCGATGTGCTGCATGCTTTATCAGACAAGAAAACGAAAGCATTTTACGAAAGTCAGCGGGGTAAATCCTGGCCGGTATTGTGGGAAAGTCGCCAAAGCGGTGAAAATATGGTGGGTTTCACGGCCAATTACGTAAAAGCCGAAAGACCTTTTGACAAATCGCTGGTCAATAAAATAGCGAGTGTGACTTTGGGAGAATGGAATGAAGAAAAAACGGCAATGAAAACTCCCCCCTAACCCCCTAAAAGGGGAATTTAGAAGGGTGAAAATTTCTGTATCAACGTACAAAACTATTTAATAAAAAATCAAAAATTCCCCCTTTAGGGGGTTAGGGGGCTTACTATATGCTTGCAAAACGAATTATTCCCTGTTTGGATATCAAAAACGGACAAACCGTAAAAGGTATCAACTTTGAGAACATTACCGATGTGGGTGATCCGGTAGAACTGGGTGCATTGTATGCCCGAATGGGTGCAGATGAACTGGTATTTCTGGACATTACCGCCACCAACGAAAAACGCAAAACCCTTTCGGAACTTGTAACGCGCATTGCCAAACACATTAATATACCATTTACTGTAGGTGGTGGAATTTCGAGTGTCGAAGATGTGTCTGTATTGCTGGCTTGTGGTGCCGATAAAATATCGGTGAACACTTCGGCTGTTCGCAATCCACAACTTATAAGCGATTTGGCTGCGCAGTTTGGCAGTCAGTGTGTGGTGCTGGCTATCGACACCAAATTTATTGATGGTGAATGGTATGTTTTTCTGAATGGTGGTCGCATTCCTACCGATATAAAAACTGTTGAATGGGCAAAAAAGGCTGTGGCACTTGGTGCAGGCGAAATACTTCTCACTTCGATGAACAACGATGGCACAAAAGACGGATTTGCGTTGGACATTACCCGTGCAGTATCCGAAGCGGTAAATGTACCGGTTATTGCCAGTGGTGGGGCAGGAGCGATGCACCATTTTGTAACTGTTTTTGATGAAGGAAAAGCAGATGCAGCACTGGCAGCAAGTATTTTCCATTACAAAGAAATTGGAATTCCGGAATTGAAAACTTATTTAAAAGAAAAAGGAGTGGAAGTGAGAATTTAAAAGGATTTAGAGCATTAATACAGCTAATCTACAACTCTTTTTTTGTTTCCCAACATTTAAACAGGTTTAGGAATTAATGGTTTTGTAATTAAATTTTCATATAAATCAATAAATGATTTATAAGTGGGAAATATAAACTTTAACATCTATTTTAACCACAGAAATTATAT
>CAIKVR010000134.1 GCA_903830915.1 uncultured Bacteroidales bacterium | reverse complement strand
TCGAACGAGAATAAAACATAAGGCTCTCGAAGATATGGATAATTTCGAGATGAGAATAAAGAAAATAGGTTCATAATTCGTAAGCATTCATAAAATTATAAACAGACATATAAAACGACAGAAAGATATTAATGCGGCATTTAAACGACAAGAGTCTAATCTGTCAAAGTAGAATTCATTACAATTTCTTTTTATTCATTTTCATTTTTTTTAATTATGTGTAAATCTTATATCAAAACTCAAATCTTTATCTTGTTCATAGGATTTCCTTCGCTCATTACTGCACAGAATAAGGCCTTTTATGAGTCAAAAGCCTTTAATATTTACCCCGATAAGGTGGTGCAAGGAGACTTTACTGGCCTTGCCCTCTCGACTATAGCCCTTGAATCAAATTATCGGAGCCCTAAAGTTGGTAGAAACAGTCCATCTATTCTGAACGATAAGCAAAGTGATAAAAAGACTTTCGCAAGAAGTCTAATGGGAAACTAAAGGGAAACCGAACATTAATTCAACACATTACACTTTATTTTATTGAAATTGAAATACTGCTTTTTACATCAGCAGCAGAAGCAGCATTTCGTAGAATAAATTCGCCGGATTCCAAAGTCCATTCCTTTGCATTTTCGTTATAGAAAGCCATGTCTTTTGCCTTAATTTCCATCTCAACGGTTTGAATTTCACCTGCTTTCAAGAACACTTTTTTGAATGCTTTCAATTCTTTCAAAGGACGAACCACCGATGCTTTAGGTTGTGAAACATATACCTGGGCAGCTTCGGCACCATCAACTTTTCCACTGTTTTTCAATGTAAATGACACTTTAATTAAGTCATCCGAAGAATAGACTTTTTTATCGGTAGCAATTTTTCCATATTCAAAACTGGTATACGATAATCCGAATCCAAAAGGAAACAGGGGTGTAATCTTTTTAGTATCAAACCACCGGTATCCCACCAATATATCTTCTTTATATTTCTCAATTTCACCGTCTCCTGGATATGAAATCTGACCAAATGAGATAGCGGCATTATCCTCCAGCTTCTTTGGAAATGAGAATGGTAATTTTCCGGAAGGGTTGATATCACCGGCAATAACATTGGCAAAAGCATTACCTGCCTCAGAACCAAGGTACCAAGCTTGTACAATAGCCGGAACATCTTTTACCCATGGCATGGAAACTGCATTGCCACTATTCAGAATTATTGCTGTATTTTTATTTGCTTTTAATAATGCTGCAATTAATTTATCCTGACCAAAAGGCAAATCTAAAGATTCACGGTCGGCAGTTTCACTATCCTGAAATTTACTTTTATTCAGTCCACCCACAAAGAGAACAATATCAGCAGTTTTAGCAATTTCTACAGCCGCTTTAATAAGTGAGTCTGCATTTACTTTGGAATTAATCTCTTTGCTATATTCGGTTTTACCAGAATCATAACCTTTGGAATAAACAATGTGATCTTTGCCATATTTTTTTATTAAGCCATTCAATGGTGAAACTTCGTAAGCTGCTTTTAGTGATGAAGATCCACCTCCGACAATTAAACTTTTGATTGCATTTTTACCAATAACAGCTATTTTTTTATACTTGTCAACTGGAATAGGTAAAAATTCATTCTCATTTTTCAACAATACAATTCCTTCTTCAGCTATTTTACGGGCAATTTCAGAGTGTTCGGGACTTACAAATTTACCAAACGGACGATTTGCACTCATCGTAGTGCGAAAAATCAACCGCAAGATTCTACTCACCTTGTCATTTAAAACAGTTTCGGTGTATTTTCCTGATTTTAATCCCTTCAAATAAGGTGCTGCCAGAAAGTATTGGGAGTATGGAGTTGTTCCATCGGTAGTAAAACCATTGGTTGAAGTACCCATTTCGAGATCAAGTCCATTATTTACCGCCTGATCGCCATTGTGCACGCCACCCCAATCACTGATTACTACGCCGTCAAATTTCCAGTCATTTTTCAAAATCTTATTCAACAACAAATCATTATGACAATTATATTCACCCCGAAACTTATTATACGATCCCATAATAGACCATGCATTTCCTTCCTGAACCGCCGCTTTGAAAGCAGGTAGATAAATTTCATGCAAAGCCCGGTCACTTATTTCGACATTAATTGCCCTACGATTCGTTTCCTGATTATTTAACGCAAAATGCTTCACACAGGCAGCTACTCCATTTTGCTGAACTCCCTGAATATAAGGAACGCACATACGTGAAGCCAAATAAGGATCTTCACCCATATATTCAAAATTACGACCATTCAGTGGGGTTCTGTAAATATTTACACCAGGCCCTAGTAACATATTTTTATTTCGATAGCGCGCCTCTTCACCTATCGCTTTTCCGTAATTTAATGACATTTGCGGATTAAAACTTGCTGCAAGACAAGTTAAGGCAGGAAATGCTGTACACGAATCGTTTGTCCATCCTGCCGCACTCCATTTATCCCACAAAACTTCTTCCCTAACACCGTGAGGACCGTCATCTGTCCATACTTCTGGAATTCCCAAACGAGGCACCCCTCTTGAACTAAATTTGGATTGAGCATGACACATGGCCACCTTTTCTTCAAGGGTCATCAACGAGAGTGCATTCTCAATCCGTTTTTCAATGGATTGGTTTACATCTAAGTATGCTGGTTTCTGAGCACTTACTGAATTTACTCCTAAAACAAGCAATAAAAAAAGTAATAACACTGAAACTACAATAAAATGGTTCTTTTTCATTCTTTAAAGATTGATTTTAATTAATTATGAACTAAGTAATAGACTTTATGCAAGTTAGATTAGAAAACTCAATTTTCATCTTGAAATTTAAACGTATCCAATGTGAAATTATGAAACAACAATTAATGCAAAACTACAGTTGACATTATTATTACAATATCCATTAATCTTGAAGTAACGTATCCCGTGATTTCGTAACAAAAAGCGGTGTACCCACCAAAATGTTCACCAACGAGATTCCCGTTTACATAAACACCGGCAACCGAATTTACACCTTCAAAATAGAGGAACAAACGCTTTCCTGCAAATGCTTGATCGACCAAAAATTCTTTTTTGTAGAACATAGCTTCACGGCTGTAATTTACTTTCCCGAAAACATCCTCAACATTCCAGGTATGTGGTAATGTCACTACTGTTTTTTCGACACTCTTCGCCACATTCCAAGCCGGGTAAATGCTCCAATTGTCGTTCAAACTTATGATTTTGCGAGTCTGGCTGTTAATGAAGGCTGGGAAATTCATTAGTCCCAACAATAAAATAAGTAGCTGCTTTTTCCTGAATTTACTTTTCATATTTTCTAAACATTTTTTTTCAATACTATATTTATCCAAATCGCTAAATTTCAGCTTTACCGCCTATATCGATTTTATCATAAAATGATAATGATAAACTCCCGGTTTTAGCAAATAGGAATCGTTTACCGGCAATCCCCACGAATTATCACCACCAACACCCATTTGAGCGCAATCGATATTAACCGTAATGAAATCGTTTTTAATTAACTCAGCATTATGAGTGGCTTGTTTCAGATTCTGCGGAGAATAGGGCCATGCGCTTGCTGAAAACAACTCGTTGCCGGCGGTTTCAAAACTGAGCGATTTTTTATCATGGCTACTGAATTTGATCCAACGAATATCACAGCGATTTGCATTTTCCTGTGGTCTGACGTAGGGCGTAACGAAATTATCGAGCGTTGTCTGATACAATCCAACCGCAGCACCAGTTTTTCTATCCAAATAATTTTCCTGAGGTCCGCGACCATACCATTCAATTTCCTGAAATTTATTGTTCAGGCTAAATTGCAGACCAATTCGCGGAACATTTGGCGTTTGATCGGGAATGCTAAGTCGGTAATCGATATCAATTGTTCCATCAGCGAAAACCAAGTATTGCATATTCAGTTCCGATTTGGTCCCTTCAAATTGATATTGTGATTGAATTGAAATTGCCTTGTTTTCAGCCTCTTTAAGTTGAAGGTTCAAAAGTTTAAACCTTTCTCCTTCGTGTTCCCAAATTCCCATTTTCTGGTTTACTTTCCAGCCTCTGTCGGGGTCAGTGAGGGTACGCCAAAAGTTAAAATCTGTCTCTCCGTTTATCCATGTTTCATCTCCGGTTTTGTATTCTGAAATCAGCCCTGTTGATTTACTGAACTTAACCGAAAAATTCTCGCCAGATAACTGGTAATAATTTGAATTATCAACTAATGTTGGTTTTGATTCTGATTTTGCTGAAATGCTCTTTTTCAATGTGACTGATTTGCTCAACTGAAATTGCTCCCATGCAAACACATCGCCTCGTTTTGACCAAAGATTGTCCTCTTTCTGAATGAGTTGAAGCGTTATCAAACACTCTTTTGTGGAATCGTATGCAATCGTAGGCAACGTGATTTGTTTTTTGGCAAGAGGTTCTATTTCCAATGGTTTCAAAGCTCCTTCTGATACTTTCCTGCCGTTTTCCTGCAAAATATATTTGAAATCATAATCCGAAAGATTGGTTTCCAGTTGGCGGTTGATGATGTCTATCCGTATCGGATTTTTTGCCACAAGCTTCAATGAAATCGGTTGGTAAACTTTCTTGAACTCAAAAAAGTGAGGATGTGGAATACGGTCAGCACTTACCAAACCATTTATACAGAAGACTTTATCGGTAGGGTAATCTCCGAAATCGCCACCATATAAAAATCCTTCTGAATGATTGTTTCTGTTTTTCCACAAAACTTTATCCTGCCAATCCCAAACAAATCCACCGACCAGCATATCATTTTCATAAATCAACTGCCAGTAGTCATTGAAGTTTCCAAGGCTATTTCCCATCGCATGGCTATATTCATTCATCATAAATGGCTTTCCGGATGGATATTTCCCGTGTTGCTCTTCGTTGGTGGACTCACCGTGTTCGCCTTTACGGGTAGCTTTGCCTTGCAAATGTTGTTTTAACCACTCAACGGTAGGGTAGGTCTGACTGTCAATATCGGCAGCACGATTCATATCGGCATATTGTATCAGTCGTTTTTCAGTGTCGTTGACACGAGCTATCTCTCTCATTTTCAGAAATGTATTGCCATAGCCGGCTTCATTTCCCAATGACCACATGGTCACGCAGGGAAACTGTCTGTCTCGAATCACCATTCTTTTCATCCGGTCGGTGCAAGCGGCTTCCCATTCAGGTTTATCGCCCGGCAACTCCCGTTTATGGTAACTCAGACCGTGCGACTCCACGTTCGCTTCATCAATCACCATCATTCCGTATTTGTCGCACAATTCATACCACCTCGGATCATTCGGATAATGCGAATTTCGAACAAAATTTACATGGGCTTGCTTCATCATTTCAATGTCCTGAATCATTTCATCTTTTGAAATAGTCCAACCCTGATTTGGTGAAAACTCATGCCTGTTCACCCCACGTATTTTTAGCTTTTTCCCATTCAACAGTAATGTACTTCCTGCCACTTCAATTTTTCGGAAAGCTACCGGCAATCTGTAGGCTTCAACGGTTTTTCCGTCCTGCTTCAGTTCTACCGTTACGAGGTATTGGAGCGGTTTTTCGGTGTACCAAAGTTGGATATCGTTTAATTTTATTGCCTCCAGACTGATTTCCTGATTGAATCCTTTCGGCAATGAGCCCAATTTGAATTCCTGCTTTTTCAACTCTTTTCCTTGTGGTGAAAATAAGGTTGCCGAAACGGTGAATCCCGATCTTACTTTTTCAGCAAAGTTAACCGCAGAATAATGCAGGGTAATATTTCCTGTTTTTTCAGGCAAATTCACAGTGGGTTGTGCATAAACATCCCACAACGACACTTTGGGCACGGCACGCACAAAGACGTCGCGAAACAGTCCGCTCAATCTCCAGTAGTCCTGATCT
>CAIKVR010000133.1 GCA_903830915.1 uncultured Bacteroidales bacterium | reverse complement strand
TACATATTCCGGAGCATACCCACCCACTTTAGAATAGAATTTTTTCAGTTTCAAACTGAAAGTTGACTATTCAAAACCACGTTTTTCATGTCCGTTTGTGCCCAAAATAGGCTTCAAGCAGGATGAAAAGACAAAAAACAGAAACAAAACCACTCAAATTCCGGAGCATGCCCGTTCACGGGCACCTTTTTCCGGAGCATACCCGTTCAGCCTATTTTCGGTGGACGGAAAATACCCTTTTTCCGGAGCATGTCCGTTCACTTTTGGATATTAGTAGTTTCGTTATCAGCACTTTCCGGAGCATACCCGTTCACGGATTGGCACTTTTCAGTTTCCGGAGCATATCCGTTCGCTCGAACGTTCACTCGTACCTTTGCATCTTTAAAATCTCCCAACAAAGCAAAGGTAAAATGGCAGGAAAATCAGCAAGTATGAGTAGAATAAAACAAGTTCTCCAATTAAGCGAGAACGGCGTGTCGAACCGTCAAATAGCCAAGGATTTGGATATAAACAAAGAGACGGTCAATAATTATGTTCGGTTCTTTAGCAATGATTCTTTAACGCTAAAAGAGGTATTGAACATGGAAGATCCGGAACTAGAAGCACGCTTCAGAGCTGGAAATCCGGCATATACCGATTACCGGCATCAAACGTTTTTGGATGAGTTGCCCCACTTTAAGACCTCGTTAGGCCATAAACATGTAACCCGATTTCTTGTATGGCAGGATTACATAGCCAAGCATCCTGATGGTTATCGTAAGTCTCAGTTTTTCCACCACTTAAAACAACAATTAGCAGCCGCTACGCCTACTACGGTGTTGAGTGACACCTATGTTGCAGGTGAAAAATTATTTGTCGATTTTGCGGGCGATACATTGGAATATGTAAATACAGAAACAGGCGAAATGATTAAAGTACAGGTATTTGTGGCATGCCTGCCTTACACCGATTATGCCTTTGCGCTGTGTATTCCCTCGCAAAGGGTGGAGGATTTTCTATATGCCATTTCTAAGTGCATGGAAGCCATAGGGGGCGTACCTAAGATTTTGGTAACAGACAACCTTAAATCGGCTGTAATAAAGGCGGATAAGTATGAACCAAAGCTGAACAAAGCGTTGGAAGATATGGGTAATCATTATCGTTTTGTGACCATCCCTTGTCGCCCTTATTCTCCTACACACAAGGCATTGGTAGAGAACCAGGTGAAGATTATTTATAGGCGGGTATATGCAAAACTTCGTAACACAACGTTTTATTCGTTGGAGGATTTAAATGAAGCGGTATCGCAGAAAATGCTTGAACACAATCAGACACGGATGCAACAACGCCCCTATAGTCGTGAAGAACAATTCTTTGCCGTTGAAAAGAATACGCTGTCTCCTTTGCCCGGACAGCCTTATGAAATGAAGTTTACATGCGATTTACAGGTTCGCAACGATGGATTCGTTTATTTGGCGCGCGACAAACACTACTACTCGGTTCCATTTGTCCACATTGGAAAACGCAGCCATGTTATTTATACGCGTACGTTAGTCAAAATCTTTGTAAACGGTGAATTGGTGGCTACACATGAGCGCCACTTAGGGTTTGGGCATACACACAAAAAAGAACATCTGGCATCCAATTCCAACGCCATTTTGAGCCGTTCACCTGAGTATTATCAAGAAAAGGCGGATAAGCATAGTGCTGTATTTAAGCAGCTTGTATCAGATATGTTCCTGGATTTGGAACAACGTCAGATTCCCCCCGAGTTCAAATACAAAACCTGTGATTATATGCTCTCCATAGGCAGAAAAACACCAATAGCCGATTTTGAACAAGCCTGCCGGATTGCAATCCAAAATAGGTCGTACTCGGGCAAATTTTTACAAAATGTGATTAGCAATCTCAATGTTGCTAAATCGCTAAACGAGGACGAGAAACGCATTAATCCACAGCCAACAAATCATGAAAATATGAGAGGAAACTCTTATTATGAATAACCATTAAAAAAAAAGAACAAAAAAAAACATTGTATGCAAGAAATTGAAAAATCGCTTCACAAGCTGAAGCTTCCCGGGATGGCCGATTGCTGGACATCTCTTTGTGAGACACGCAGAACCGATAAGCTCTCGCTCCGTGATGGTCTGCAACTTATGTTGCAAACCGAACAAGACACCCGAAAAACAAACCGTATTGCCCGTTTGCTTAAAGAAGCCGTGTTTCCATATCCGGCTTCATTTGAGGAGCTGGATTATGATACCGCCAGAGGTGTTGACGCAACCACAGTGGCGCAGTTGGGTACCTGTGAATTTGTTCGAAATGGACAAACAATAGTGATTAACGGACCTACGGGAACGGGTAAAACTTATTTGGCTGTTGCACTGGGCGATAGGGCGTGTAGGTTGGGTTTTAATGTCGTGTTCTTCACAATGCAAAAGTTATTAGACAGAATTAAACTCGAACGATTGCAAGGACAGGAAATACGATTCATGGAAAAACTATCACGGGTGGACATGCTAATCATAGATGACTTTGGCATGAAAGTATTAGAAGGACAACAACAAAACGACTTTCAACAGATTGTTGATGACAGATATCGGAAAAAGGCATTGATAATATCCAGTCAACTGCCAGTTAATGATTGGTATGCGGTTATTGGAAATGAACTGATTGCGGAATCTTGTTTAGACAGAATCGTGCATAAGTCCATACGTTTTCAATTAAATGGAGAAAGTCTAAGAAAAAAGTATTAATTTTACATATGCCTAATCGTTTTTGAACAAACAGTGAACGGACATCACCGGAAAACGTGAACGGGTATCACCGGAATATGTATTTACCTCCAACTTCAATTGTATAGGTATCAGAAACCAAAAAATCAGATTCTTTAGATGCATTAATTTTGTAGCTCACACTCAGTTGGTTGTATAAAAATGTTTCCCTTATATTTCCTGTATTTGCATTTTCATCTGCCTGATTATACATTAGGTTTGTATTATTCAGATAGATTTTCTCCGGTTTATTCAAACTATTTATACCTTTCTCGGGTACATAAAGCAGTTGGAGCAATTGTGCATCGTTAAGCAATTGAATGTAGTTTTTCATCGTGTTCAGACTGATACCTGTTCGCACGCTTAATGCATTCATATTCGGTTTAAAAGGTACTGAAGCACTAACTATTTTCAGGAGTTTTTTCAGATAAATAATGTTAGAAGTCTGAATGGAAGCAAATTGCGGAATGTCAACTTCCAATACTGTCAGAACAATTTCGCTAAGCTTTTGATGAAAAGATGAACTGTTTTCTTTATAAAAAGGATAATATCCGTGGTTCAGATAGCTCTCGAAATGTGCAAGTGGTTTTAACTCCTGAATAATTGAAATGGCATGCTCAATGTGGTTTTCAAGCACATCGTGCAAGCTTAGAATTGGAAAAAATTGCTTGGTTTCAAAAAGCAGATACTCTCTGAACGACAGGCCCGGCATTTCGTATATCACCGCCCTTCGACTTAAATCGGCTTTGGCTTGTTGCAGATGTAGTAATGATGAGCCAGTGAAAATGATTTTCAAATCAGGCATGTCATCATACATGTTTTTGAGTTCTACAGCCCAGTTTTCATACCGATGAACCTCATCAATAGCCAGTAGTTTTCCACCTTTTTTATAAAACATATCCGCCAGATTGTACAATTTGTATTCAGTAAAGTACAAATCGTCTAAACTAACATAAAGGACTGAATTATCTGCGTTGAAATTTTGCCTGATATATTGCAGAATTAAGGTTGTTTTTCCTACACCTCTGCTTCCTTTGATACCAATAAAACGGTTAGACCAATCAATTTTAAGAATAAAATCACGAATTAGCTTTGTTTGCACATAAGCATATTTTTCGTAAAATTTCTGTGTTAGCTTCTCCATAATTGCCATTTTAATTTGAATGCAAAGATAGAAATAAGTTTAATATATATCAATGTGTTGACATATATTGCGTGTAAAAATATTGTTGTGTTGATATTATGTGTATCTAATCGGAAGGTTTAACGATAAGAATTCGCATTTTAAATTCAATTTTTACTGAAAAATGAAATTCACTGAGCACAATTCAGCATTACTTCTAAAAATTGAGCTTATATATGTTCAGTTATTTGGATAAAATACTATGTTGAACGCTAAGAACGCTAAGTCACAAAGTCGCTAAGAAAAACGTTTAAGTTTTTCACTTTGCGTACTTTGCGAATATTTGCTGATGCCATAAAAAGTATATTTTATCATTGCGTACTTTGCGTTTAAATGTTTTTTGATAACAAATATTTCAACTTATATTATCCCTAATAATAAAGCTTGAAATTATCATTTAAATTCTATCATAAATTCTGTCAAACTTTTGGTTGAAGGGATACCAATCTTCTTTCGGATGCGATAACGACCCACTTCAACGCCTTTCAGTGTGATATTCATCAGGTGAGCAATATCTTTACTCGAAAGATTAAGGCGCAAATAGGCACAAAAGCGTAAATCATTTGAGGTCAATTCTGGATAAGTAGTATGAAGATTTCTGAAAAAGTTTTCGTGAATGCGGTCAAAATTGGTCTGGAAAATAGCCCAATCGTCTTCTGACGATAGATTTTCATCCAGTAACCGAATCAGTTTATCATAATACTTATTTGGATATTGTGTTCCCAGCGCATTTTTCTGATTGATAACCTCCTCTTTGATAGTCACTAAAATTTCATTCTTCTTGATAATGGTCATGGTCGATTCGGCCAACTCCTTGCTTTTGACAGTCAGTTCCGATTCCAATTTTTCGTTTTGCAGGGCGATGATTTTCTGCTCCCGTTTCTCAATTTCTTTATGCCGGATTTCTTCCTGTTCACGATGAATTTTCTCTTTTTTCAGTTTGAATGAATATTGGATATACAGATAAATGCCTATTCCTGAAAGTATTATCAGAAAAAGATAGAGGATTTTAGCTGCAATGCTTAGGTAAAATGGCGGTTCTACCTCGAAGGTGTAACTCACTTCTGACAGCTTGATTCCGCTTTTGGTCAACACCTCGGCATTAAAAGTGTATTCGCCATGTGGCAGATAACTGTACATTTTTTGCGACAAAACAGTGGTTTCACTCCACACTTTATCCAATCCGGTCAGTTTGTAGCGGAAAATAATATTATTTAGGTTACTAAATTGAGTAAAAAAGACAGTAAATAGAATATTGTTTCGTTTAAATACGGTGGTTGGCAATGATTTAGGCTCAATCGGCAGGAAAACCGTTTCTTTTGATTCCGCATCCGAAGTTTGGATACTTTTAAGTTTCAAGCTTGATATGGCTGTTTTATTGCGGAATTTATCGGTATGATACAATGCCAGACCATTTTCAAGTGTCAGAATACATTCTTCTTCCGAAACAGGAATCACATTTTGGTAATCATCTACCGTTTGATTCAGAAAAAGAGCATACTGAACCACATCCAACACTTTAATATCACCCGGTCTTACCTGCACCAATGCCGATTCGCCATCGCGGATAAACCAGTACAAATCAGCTTTGAAATGACAAACCCGATAGGCATGTGAAAAGTAACCAAGGCTTTTGTTGAGCTCATCAAAAGGGATAATTTTCTTTTGAATATCATCGTAGGTGTAGAATGAATTATTGTCGGTAAAAACCACCCGATTATTTATAGAAAAAACATTGATAGTGTATTTATGCTTGTTATCCAGCGAGTTATAAGTTGTAATCTGATCGATTTTTTTTAAATCGGGATTCAATTGGATGGCATATAAACCCTGATGCATGTGGCTAGCCCAAATAGTCCCGGTGTAATCAATTTCGATATACCGAATCGGATTCACAAAGTTGTCCACCACATTTCTGAAAGTCCATTCACCATTCACTTTTTCGTATATACAAAGCTGTGTATAAGTCCCTTGCACCAATACTTCCTTGCCATGAATAACTCCTTTTTTGATGCAAATACCACCCTTAACCGGCGAAAGTAACCGTGTACCGTTTTTAGAAACATCAAACGTTACTTCGTTATTTCCGCAAATTTGCTGATTATCAAATTTATCTACACTCCAAACCTGGCCTTTGATTTTCGGCTCTAATTGAAGCTTGTGAATTCTCTTTTTATCAGGACTTAATTCAGCTTTGTACAACCCTTGATTAGTTCCAATATATAAATTCGGTTCGCTGTAACTGAGCGAATAAATTGAACCCACCGACGGATTAAAAGAGTGAATATAACGTATCGAGGAGTTTAGTTGAATAAGCGTAATTCCTTTGTCGAGAGCCAGCCACAGATTATTGTCGCGGTCGCAATACATACCCAGCACCGTGTTGTTTTGCAACACATTTGAAGTATTCAGTGTCCAGAGTTTTTGACCTTGTTTATTGATGGCCGTAACCCCATTCAGTATTGTACCAAGCACAATCATGCCATCCGGCGAAATTACGGCTCTGTTTATTTCAGCTTTCTTTATTTCATCATCAGCATTGGTTGCAAAACGGTTGACTGTTGTTCCATCAAACAGAAACAAACCATCCGATTTGGTAACCAACAATGCCCGGGTTTTATCGAAAGTCAATACCGAAATAACAGGACTTTTCAGTATACCAGCTGTTGCAGGAACAAATGTATTGTGTTTTGAATCTAAGGTACTCAGTCCAAACTGCTCGGTATGAGTAAAAATTTTATGGTTATAAATATTGAAAAACAGGAAAGTAAACGGACAACGATAGCCTTTTACCTCACCGTTTTTAAAAGTAAAATAGGAGGTAAACGATTGAAAAATAATGGTTCCGTCTAAGTTCAGAATGGTCCATATTTCATCGTTCTGCATCGGGTAGCCGCGAAGTTTAGCTGACAATGATTTGTAACTAAGTTGTCCGTTTAGGTCTTTCTCAAAATACCCGAATTCTTCGAATGAGCCTGTGTATATGTGATTATCATCGTCCACCATCAACGACCGTACAGTTTTGTTACCCGGCATTTTGTGGGTTTTCCATATCGATCCGTCGAACTCAAGCAGTCCCTGATTATTCCCGAAGTATAAAATACCATCTTTCCCTTGCCCAACGGACCAGTTTTGATTCGAAGCATTATAATCTTTTTTGCTAAACTGAGTAACAATGGGAGTAAATTCCTGTCCGGTGGCGAATAATGTGATGAAAATCAGATGGATAAGTAAAAACTTTCGTGGCAAAACATTCATAAAACTGTGATTTCGTTATAAGCAAAGCTTAAATATGATTTTTGGTTTTACAAATTACGGAAAGTTCTTTGAGATAACAAAATAAATTCAGGTTATTCTGATATTGCCATCGATTTGAACCGTCCAATCTTTGGTTTTACAGCACAAAAAAAGAGAAATTCGTTTGTGAATTTCTCTTTTTTTATTTCGTTGAAAATAACGTTTTTATACGCGTCTTTCTTTGATACGGGCTTTTTTGCCGGTAAGCGCACGAAGATAATACAGTTTCGCGCGACGAACTTTACCACGTTTGTTTACGGTAATGCTTTCGATAAATGGTGAATCCATTGGGAAAATACGTTCCACACCTACGTTTCCCGACATTTTACGAACAGTAAAACGTTTTTTGTTTTCGTGACCAACGATTTTGATAACGTCACCACGATATTCCTGAATACGTTCCTTACTACCTTCAATAATACGGTAAGCAACGGTTACAGTGTCACCTGCTTTGAATTCCGGGTGTGAAGTTTCAACCAAAAATGCTTGTTCTGCAACTTTAATTAAGTCCATTTTGATATTTGTTTGATTTAGTTGATTTTCAACGCAATATACACAGTTCTCACTATTGCTGTCAGAGATTACGCCAAAAACGGACTGCAAAAGTACTTCTTTTTTTCTAATACACAAAAGTTCAACGTAAATATTCTTTCAACCTTGAGGTAATTATCATAATATGTTTTCGGAAAATTCACATAATATCAAAGTTGATTTACTGTTATATCAAAATTGATTAACGGATATTTCAAAGTTAGTATGATGTTATTTCAAAATAGATATTATCTTTGCACTTTATAATTAGATACTTATGAGAATTGAACGGGAAATTAAAAATGCGATTATTAAACTTATTGATAAGTATCCAATCGTAGCTCTGACGGGTCCACGAGAATCGGGTAAAACAACTTTGCTCAAGACTCTTTTCCCCGATTACGAATATGTAAGTTTGGAAAATCCTGACAATAGAAATTTTGCAGAATCAGACCCAAATGGTTTTTTTGAAAAACACCCGAAAAATATCATTTTAGATGAGGTTCAACGTGTTCCGGCAATTTTTTCGTATATGCAAACGTTGGTTGATAATAGTGGTTTAATGGGGCAATTCATACTGTCCGGGTCTCAGAATTTTCATCTAATGCATCGTATAACGCAAACTCTGGCAGGGCGGGTTGCTATTATCAAACTATTGCCTTTTGATTTTCAGGAATTAAAGTCCGGTGGATTTCTTAAAGAAAATTATATTGAAAACATCGTTCGTGGTTTTTACCCGGCTATTTACGATCGGGATATTTCGTCAAGGGTTTACTATTCAAACTATGTTCAAACCTATGTACAACGGGATGTAAGTGAATTAATTTCGATAAAAGACATTCATCTTTTTCAGACTTTTTTGAGCTTGTGCGCTACCCGTGCCGGACAATTACTCAACTTAAATTCGTTAGCTAACGAATGTGGAATATCGCAACCAACCGCAAAATCGTGGATTTCAGCTTTGCAAAATAGTTACATCGTTTTCCTTCTTCAACCCTTTCACGAGAACTTCAGCAAACGGATTGTAAAAACACCTAAATTGTATTTTTACGATACTGGCTTACTTTGTTATTTGCTTAAAATGACTAATCACGAACAAATTGCATCACATCCTTTCAAAGGAAGTTTATTTGAAAATATGATAATAGCTGAGCATTTGAAACGAATGTATCATAAAAATAACGTTCAGGATACCTGGTTTTGGCGCGATTCAGCAGGGCATGAAGTTGATTTGGTTGTTCAAAATGAGTTGACAATTGATTTGGTTGAAATAAAAGCTACTCAAACCATTATGTCCGACCTTTTTAAGGGATTAGTATATTTTGAAAATAATGCCGGTAAAACGAACGTTACCAAGACTTTGGTGTATGCAGGAAATGAATCTCAAACCAGAACTGCAGCAAATGTTGTTTCATGGTCGGAATTTGCAAAATAATTGATACTAAACTACTAAAAACGAAAGAATTAAGTTGTAATCAGGGGTTTAACCTGTTATTGAATTATTTTAGTTATCTTTGCACCCTCAAAAAAAAAGATTGTGTTACATGCAGAAAATTAGAAATATTGCTATCATTGCCCACGTCGACCATGGTAAAACTACGCTGGTTGACAAGATGTTACTCGCTGGTCACCTGTTCCGCGATAACGAAAACGCGGGAGAGTTGATTATGGATAATAACGACCTTGAACGCGAAAGGGGCATAACCATATTAGCCAAAAACGTATCCATCGATTACCTTGGATATAAAATTAATATTATTGACACACCCGGTCACGCCGATTTTGGCGGTGAAGTGGAACGTGTATTGAACATGGCCGACGGAGTTCTTTTGTTGGTTGATGCGTTTGAAGGACCAATGCCTCAAACCCGTTTTGTACTTCAAAAAGCCCTGCAAATTGGTTTGAAACCAATTGTGGTTATCAATAAAGTAGACAAACCAAACTGTCGTCCGGACGAAGTACACGAAATGGTTTTCGACCTGATGTATAACCTCGATGCTACTGAAGATCAGCTTAATTTCCACACAGTTTACGGCTCAGCCAAACAAAATTGGATGTCGGAAGACTGGAAAGACCAAACCGATAGCATCATTCCGCTGCTCGATGCTATTATTGAACATATTCCGGAACCACAATATTTGGAGGGAACTCCTCAAATGCTCATTACCTCGCTCGATTATTCGTCGTACGTGGGTCGTATTGCTGTGGGACGCGTACATCGCGGTACTTTGCGCGAAGGTATGGATGTGAATCTGGTAAAACGTGAGGGTAAAGCCGTTAAATGCCGTATCAAAGAACTTCATACTTTCACCGGACTGGGCCGCACACGTGCTACCGAAGTAAAATCGGGTGATATTTGTGCATTAGTTGGCATCGAAGGTTTTGAAATCGGCGATTCAGTATGCGATTTGCAAAATCCGGAACCACTGACTCCAATTGCTATCGACGAACCAACCATGAGCATGGTTTTCACTATCAATACTTCCCCATTTTTCGGTAAAGAAGGAAAATTCGTTACTTCACGCCACATTCATGAACGACTGATGAAAGAGTTGGACAAGAACCTGGCATTGCGTGTAGAGAAAAACCTGGATTCGGATATATGGCATGTTTACGGACGTGGTGTTTTGCACTTGTCTGTTTTGATTGAAACCATGCGTCGTGAAGGGTACGAATTGCAGGTGGGTCAGCCACAGGTAATTTACAAAGAAATTGACGGAAAGCGTTGCGAACCAATCGAACAGCTTACCATTAATTTACCGGAAGAATGTTCGGGAAAAATTATAGAAATGGTGGCTGTCCGTAAAGGTGAGATGCTTAGTATGGAAGTGATGAATGACCGCATCCAACTGGAATTCTTAATACCATCACGTGGTATTATCGGGTTGCG
>CAIKVR010000132.1 GCA_903830915.1 uncultured Bacteroidales bacterium | reverse complement strand
CATTTGTAAATATATTATAATTATATTTGTGTATAACATCAATATATTTAACTTATATTTTTGTGAAACTCGTGTTTGCAATAGTTATTTTTCAGTAGAAGTACATTGGTGAATTGTTACGTTTGTAAATAGTTCTAAAAATATATTATGAACTTGTATTCACTAGCACTTTGTATAGATTGATGAAACGATTAGGATTTCAGTGCTTCAATTCAAAGAATAAAATGAAATAATTTATATTCAACCCTACTTTAAGTGAGCTTTCTTAGATTACAAAAAAGTACGAATACGAATAATCAATCTAATTAACTATCAAACAGCTATTTATACCATTATTGGGTTGCTGAGAATTGAATATTCAATATTTTGCCGAATTAGGTACAGCTGATTTTAATTCTGGAGTAAAAAAAAAGAGTCCGAAACTTTATGTTTCGAACTCTTCTAAAAAAATACTACTAGATTTATTAATCTTCTGATACGGGAGCAATTCCTGCTAATTCCGGGTCAACTAAAATACGACCACAGTACTCGCATACAATTACTTTTTTTCGTAGACGAATATCCAACTGGCGTTGGGCAGGAATTTTGTTGAAGCAACCACCGCAAGCATCACGTTGGACATAAACAACCGCTAACCCATTACGAGCATTCTTGCGAATACGTTTAAATGCAGTAAGCAAGCGTGGTTCAATTTTCAATTCAATATCTTTTGCATGTTCGCGAAGTTTTTCTTCTTCATGTTTAGTTTCAGCAACGATTTCATTCAATTCACCTTTCTTTTGCTCTAAATCAAGCTTTCGTTCTGATAATTGATCGGCAGATGTTTTCTGATCTGCTTGTTTTGCTTCCTGTGCAGCTGAATATTCACGAATACGTTTTTCGCAAAGCTCAATCTCAAGAGTCTGAAATTCAATTTCTTTTGAAAGATTATCGTATTCACGGTTGTTACGTACATTTTCCTGTTGATCTTTATATCGTGCAATCTTCATGCGAGCTTCTTCGATTTCAATCTTTTTGCCTGCAATCATTGCAATAATATCAGCTAATTCGGTTTCAAAATTCTCCAGACGGGTGGTTAAGCCAATAATTTCGTCTTCTAAATCCTGAACTTCAAGCGGAAGTTCACCGCGTAAAATTTTAATTTCATCTATCTGAGAAACCGCTTTCTGAAGTTCATAAAGAGCCTGAAGCTTTTCCTCAACGGTAATTTCTTTTTCTGCTTTTAATTCTGTAGCCATGTCGATTACAAATAATTTATGGGGTTGGTTTTACTCTCTGAAATTTGGACTGCAAATGTAGGCATTTTTTTTGTAATTATCTCATAAAAAATGTCTTTTGTGAATTGTTCACTCTCAAAATGTCCAATATCTGCTATTAAAATACGATTTTGGGCATCAAAAAACTCGTGATATTTAATATCTCCCGTTATGTATACATCTGCACCTGCCATTATTGCATCCGGTATAAATGAACTGCCGGAACCACCACACAATGCAACCAGTTTAATTTTCTTGTCAGTTACCTTTGTATGACGAATTGATGGAACATTGAAAATGATTTTGAGACGGTTGAGAAAAGTCAACGCTTCTTCCGCTACTTCTAGTTCACCAATAATGCCTGCTCCAACTGTATTCCACTTATTTTTCAATGGAATAAGATCAAAAGCAGGTTCTTCGTAAGGATGGGATTTCAGCAATGAATTTACAATCTTCGATTTCAGATAATCGGGTATAATAACTTCTATACGAGTTTCTGATTCATAATGTAATTCATCTATTTTTCCAACATAAGGGTTAGCTTGTTCATTAGCACGGAATGTACCAAAACCTTCAGCATTAAAACTGCATGATTCATAATTTCCAATTTGCCCTGCGCCGGCTTCGAACAATGCATCGCGAACAGTAACAGAATGAATCTTAGGAACATAAGTCACCAATTTCAGTAATTTTCCTTCCATAGGTTGCAAAATGCGTATATTCTTAAGGCCTATTTTTTCAGCCATTTTTCCACTGACACCTGATAATACATTATCCAGATTGGTATGAGCCGCATAAATAGCAATATCGTTTTTTATGGCTTTAGAAACACAACGTTGTACCTCATTCTGTCCTGTAATCCGTTTTAATCCACTGAAAATTAGCGGATGATGAGAAATTATCAAATTACATTTTTTCTGAATTGCTTCGTCAATCACAAACTCAGTAACATCAATACAAACCAACACAGAACTTACTTCCATTTGCGAATCGCCCACAAGCAAACCGGCATTGTCATAGCTTTCCTGCAATGCCAATGGTGCAACTTCCTCAATAAGTTCACAAATAGATTTAACGGTCATAAACTACAAGTTCACAATTATTTAAATTACTCTGCAGCAGCGACTTGTTCCTTTTCTTCTGCTAGAAAATCAGTTATTTGAGCACTAATCAGGATATTATACCAACTGATAAGCTTACGAATATCGCTTGGATAAACCCGGTCACGGTCATATTCTGGTAGAATTTCAGCCATGTATTTTCGCAGTATATCATTATCAGCCTTTGAATCAACGGAACAAACAGCACCATTTTCTTTAGTTTTTACACTTTCAAGTACCTGACCCAGAGGAATTTCTTCTGTTTCTGTGAAAATTGCAATATCTCCAAGTGATACAACTTTGTCTTTTGTATATGCAGGAATACGTTTGCCATCAGTGAGTGATTCTACGACCAACATGTTTTTTCCTTGCGAAACTAATTTAAAAAGTCCGGGTTTTCCGGCTACAGATAAGATTTCTTTCAACATAAATCCAATTGATTTTGTTAGTGTTAATATTTTATACAAATTGAAAATTCCATTTTCTAATTCTGATTTAGAAAATTAATTATTGATTTCTAATTATTAATTGAGTAAGTTCTTTCATACTTATTTTACCTTCATAAATGGCTTTTCCTGTAATGACGGCAGGTACTTCAGCCTCATTAAGTAGTTCAATATCACGAATTGAACTAACACCACCACTGGCAATCAGATACATTTCTGGTTCTGCAACTAACATTTTTTTATAAAGTTCAATTGCAGGTCCCTGTAACATTCCATCTTTGCTAATGTCGGTACAAATTACTTTTGTAATACCCTTTCGCAAATAGCTATTGATAAACGGAAGCAGTTCTATATCAGTAGTTTCAATCCAACCACCGACAGCAATTTTCTCCTCTTTTACGTCTGCTCCTAAAATGATTTTTTCTGCTCCAAAAGTATTTATCCAAGACGAAAACACATCCGGATTTTTAACGGCTATACTCCCACCCGTAACCATGCTTGCACCACATTCGAAGGCTATTCGTAAATCATCATCCGTTTTCAAACCACCTCCAAAATCTACTACCAAATCTGTTCCGGAAGTAATTTGTTCTAAAACCTTGTGATTGACTATATGGTGTGCTTTAGCTCCATCCAAATCCACCAAATGAAGTCTTCGAATACCTGCATCTGCAAACATTTTGGCTACTTCTAGCGGATTTTCGTTGTAAACAGTTTTTTTAGCATAATCGCCCTGCGATAGCCGAACACATTTTCCATCAATCAAATCAATGGCAGGAATAATTTCTATCACTGGTTTTTTGGTTAAATTTGAATCACTAAAAGTAAAACAAAAGTAGTAAAAATTGCTATATCAGACAAATGATTAATATACATAAAACCCATAAAGTAAATTTCAATGGCTGTATGTAATATTATTTCAATATTTTCGTCTTATTTCTAAATATACCTTTATAATTTTTACTATAAATTCGCATGTTAAGATAAATAATTATACATATATTTGTATCGACTAATTTATTCTACAATATACTGATAATCAATGATAACTACTAAATAATTTTTTAATATGCATGTAGTCAGCAATTTTAAATATGCATTTTTTGCTTTTCTTGTATTTTTGAGTTTCGGTAACACTCATTCGCAAACCCGGAAAAAAGTGGAAGCCTACAAAATAACTACTCCCTTAGTTATTGATGGAAAATTAGATGAAGCAGCATATTCATTGGCCAATCCGGCTAAGGATTTTGTTCAGTTGCAACCTTATAATGGAAAACCGTCTCCACAACCCTCAGAAGTTTATTTCTTTTACGACCAAACAGCAGTGTATGTTGGGGCTAAACTATATGACTGCCATCCCGACAGCATTTTCAACTACCTGACCGAACGGGATAATACCGGTATGTCTGATTATTTCGGAGTATATCTTGATCCATATAATCAGGGACAATTAGCTTATGGTTTTTTTATTTCTCCTGCAGGGATTCAGGTTGATATTAAAGCAGTTAAGAGTGAATCAGACAATGAAGATAGTAACTGGAATGCGGTGTGGGAAAGCAAAACTTCGATAAATAAAGATGGTTGGACAGTAGAAATGAAAATACCCTATTCGGCTCTTCGTTTTTCGGAAAAAGCAGGTTCTGACTGGGGTTTAAATATGTTTCGGAATATAAGACGTTATAATTCAAACAATTCATGGAATTTCATTGATCGTAAAGTGTCAGGTTTTATTCATCAGGAAGGAATTCTGTCGGGTATTAAAGACATTAAGCCACCGGTTAGATTATCGTTTAGTCCCTATATTGCAAGCTATTTTGAACCTAAAAGTAGTAATGGAACCTCAAAATTCTTATACAAAGGTGGACTTGATTTGAAATATGGAATAAACGATGCATTTACACTGGATATGATGCTTATTCCCGACTTTGGACAAATACAATCCGATGATAAAAAGCTGAATCTGACACCTTATGAAACATTTTACGACGAAAAAAGACAGTTTTTTACCGAAGGAACTGAATTGTTTCAACGTGGTGGTGTTTTTTATTCACGTAGAATTGGTTCAAATCCTAAATTTTCAGCGGATAACTCATTAAAAAACAACGAAATAATTGATTTTAATCCAACTGAAACACAACTTGTAAATGCAACAAAAGTATCGGGAAGGACAGACAAAGGATGGGGAATTGGGATGTTGAATGCCATGACTTTGGCTTCGAATGCCATAATAAAAAATTCAGAAACAGGTGATTCGCGGAGAGTTGAAGTGCAGCCATTTACAAATTATAATGTAACAGTTGTTGATAAGTCGCTTAAATATAACTCATATATCAGTTTAATAAATACAAATGTTACGATGTTGGATAATCCGTTTCAGGCAAATGTTACGGCTACAGAATTTCAGTTTAGAGATAAAACAAAAACTTATGCGCTTAAAGGTAAAGGTGGCGTGAGTTTTAGGGGAGACAGTTTAAGTGAAACCGGATTTTTCAGTACGTTGGGTTTTGAGAAAAATCAGGGAAAACTACTATGGGGAATTTCACAAAATATCTATTCAGACAAGTATAATCCAAATGATTTGGGATACTTGCAACATAATAATCAGGTTCAAACTCAGGCATATATTTACTATCAGATAATTGATCCATTTTGGATTATTCGAGAATGTAATGGAGATATATGGCTGAATTACAATAGAATGTATAATCCAAATACTTTATTTGACAAAGAACTGGGGTATGAATGTATGGTTCGGTTTACGAATAATTACCTGTTTTACTCTGACGGTCGAATCACCACTGACCAATTTGATTATTATGAACCAAGGGTAAAAGGGAAATATTATCTAAACCCCAAACGCCGGTTGATAAACCTGAATCTAAACACCGACCAACGAAAAGATCTGAATTTTTCGTTTCACTATGGCCTTGTGAATCAACCAACTATTGGTAGAATTGAGCATGATTTTGATGCTTATGCCAACTATAGAGTAGGAAAACAATTGGAATTCAATTATGGTTTAAGCAGCATGAATTCAAAAAATGAAGAAGGATTCACAGATTATGTTTCGTCGGGAGATTCGATTATCTTTGCAAACCGAAATGTAACCACATTAGTAAACACTTTAAGTACGTCATATATACTGACAAATAATGCCAGTTTAAGTCTGAGGGCAAGACATTATTGGTCGGGAGTTGCTAATAACAAATATTATTTGCTTCAACCGGATGGTTCGCTTGCCAATAATGCAGGTTATGTGCAGAATAAAGATCAGAATTACAATGCGTTTACTATTGATATTATTTTCAGATGGATATTTGCTCCGGGTTCGGAACTTTCAATGGCGTGGAAGACTACTTCCTATTCGGATGATAATTCGGTGAATTATAATTATGGAAGTAATCTTGAAAAATCATGGCTAAATCAGAATAATAGCCTGTCGCTTAAAGTATTGTATTACATTGATTATAATAATCTTTTTAAGAACGCCAACAAGAAATAATTTATGGGATTAGATTTGACTGAGATTTTGAAAATTGCTCCTGCAGCTGTCATTGGATTAACTGTTCATGAATTTTCACATGCATTTGCAGCTTATAAACTGGGTGATGAAACAGCTAAAAACGATGGAAGGTTAACTCTAAATCCTCTGAAACATATTGACTGGCTGGGATTTTTTCTTATTCTGATAGCAGGTTTTGGCTGGGCTAAACCGGTTATGTTTAATCCCGATAACCTGAAAAATAGACATCGCGATGAAATAATCATTGCTATTGCAGGTCCAATATCAAATTTTCTGCTGGCTGTATTGTTTTTTATTGTAGCCCGACTTCTCTATTTTGTAGATGGCATTAGTTTAGAAATAATACAATTGATTGTTATCTGGGGAGTTATCAATTTCAGTTTGTTTATTTTCAATCTGATACCGCTTCCACCACTCGATGGTTCGCACGTTTATCTAACCTATCTGAAAGATATTAATCCTAAACTGATGATGAATATGTACCGTTACGGAACTTTGGCATTATTTTTAATTATTATAGCTGAAAACAAGTTACATATCAATATTCTGCATATCTCCAATCTGGTAAGCAGTATAACTTCATTTTTCCTCAGACTAATGAATTTCAACTAATCATTTCAAAAGTCTGAATTGTATTGCGGATAATCTCCACACAATCAAGTAATTGTTCTTTGGTAATTACCAATGGAGGCGCAAAACGAATGATATTCGTATGAGTTGGTTTTGCCAATAAACCATTTTCGAGTAATTTCAGGCAAATGTCCCATGCCAGGTTTTTATGTCCTTCATTATTAATCACTAAGGCATTCAATAAACCTTTTCCACGAACGAATGATGCTATTCTGGAATTATTACATACCATTCGCAATTCATCTCTGAAAATTTCACCTAATAAAAAAGCATTGTCAGCCAAATTCTCGTCCTTAATAACTTCCAATGCGGATATTGCTACTGCTGCCGCCAGTGGGTTTCCACCAAAGGTTGAACCGTGCTGTCCGGGGTGAAAAACATCCATGATTTCGACACTTGACAGCACTGCCGAAACAGGATAAGCACCACCAGAAAGAGCCTTTCCTAAAATCAGAATATCGGGATGAACATTTTCATAATCGCATGCCAACAATTTTCCGGTGCGGGCAATGCCGGTTTGAACTTCGTCGGCAATAAAGAGTACATTATGCTGATTACAAAGTTCATAACATTCCTTTAAAAAGCCATCGTCAGGAACATACGCACCAGCCTCACCCTGAATAGGTTCTACCAAAAAACCTGCGATATTGTTGTTTTCATACAACACCTTTTCAAACGCCGCAACGTCATTATATGGTATAACTATAAACCCCGGAGTATAAGGACCATAATTGGTATAAGCATCCGGATCTACAGAAAATGACACAATAGTTGTGGTACGGCCATGGAAATTATTCTCACAAACCACAATCTGAGCAGTATTTTCGGGTAGTCCTTTTTTTTCATACGCCCATTTACGGCAGAGTTTCAGTGCAGTTTCAACCGCTTCTGCACCCGTATTCATGGGTAGTACCTTTTCATAACCAAAGTATTCGGTCACAAACCGTTCATATTCACCTAACCGGCTGTTATAGAATGCACGTGAGGTTAGAGTAAGTTTTTGAGCCTGCTCTACAAGCGTATTGATTATTTTAGGATGACAATGTCCCTGATTAACTGCTGAATAAGCTGATAGGAAATCATAGTATTTTTTACCTTCCACATCCCATACAAAAACCCCTTCACCCCGATCGAGAACTACAGGAAGTGGATGATAATTGTGCGCCCCGTATTTGTTTTCAAGAGCCATAAGTTCGGTAGAAGCAGGTTTATTATCCTTCATAACAAGTTATTAGGTTATTGGTTCAGTTTTACAATTAAGTGTATGTTCAAAATTAGTTTATATTATTTTAATCCGCCCCTATATCCCCTAAAGGGGACTTTTGCAGCGTAAAAATATCGAATATGTCTGCACTTCTCTAACTTCGATAGCCCCCTTCAGGGGGTTGGGGGCAGTTAAGTATGAGTTATTTTTTACTTAATCTAATTCAGGTCGTGTACTTAGCAACAATTCACAATTCAGAAAATCTCCGCCATCATGCATCGAACACTACCGCCTCCAATCCGTTCGATTGTAGGAATTGGAATGATAATCAAATCGTTATACGATTTCAATAACTCAATTTGATGTTCCTGCAATGAGTCGTATGCAGTTTGTGACATAACTAAAAAAAGTTCTCCTTTATTATTTTGAACTTGTAACATATTTCCGGCAAAGCAATGCATTTGATGTCTCGAAATCGGAATAACTTCCTTCCCTGATTTCTCTAAGCTTTCAAATAGTATTTCAAGTTCAATGTCATCTTCAAGACTATTTATACAAACCATCGCATATTTATCAGCCACACTCATCATTACATTGGTATGATAAATGGGGAGTAACTTTTCGCCAACCAACTGAAATGCACTGAAATAAACAGGTTTATAACCGAATACCGAACAGAATTGCAAAAAAACTGATTTATCAGTTCGCTCGGATAATGCAGCATAGGCAATTTTATTTTCACGATCGAGAACCATGCTTCCGGTTCCTTCTAGAAACAGGTTTTGTTCCTCCCAAAAAGTGAAGTCATCTACATTATTTATGACATTTCCCTGTGCTTCAATTAATTCAATAATGTCCCTTCGACGTTCATTACGTCTATTTGGAGCAAACATTGGATACAAAACAGCCTGTCCGCCTTCGTGAAACGAAATCCAGTTATTTGGAAATATTGAGTCCGGTGTATGCGGCTGCTCAGTATCTTTAACTACCAAAACATTAACGCCATTCGCACTCAGCATTTCAACCATAATATTAAATTCTGACAATACAAGTTGCTGAATATCATTAGCTTTATCAGTTTCTTTCTGCTGAAAATAATTATTTACAGCTGTTTCAGCATTGAATCCGAATGCAACAGGTTCAATCATTAAAATAGTGTGTGAAGTCTGCGACCCCCAACCCCCTAAAGGGGACTTTTGAGGTGTGAGATTTAAGGTACTCATAATACAATAATTTTTAAATGAAATCAGCATCAATACAAAACCATTTCCCCTTTAGGGGGGCTAGGGGTTACTCTCTTACCAGTGGCAAAGTAGAACAACGCAACAACCCACCCATTTTAGATATCTCATAATACGGAACACGTTCAACTGTCAGTCCCCAGTTATTTTCCAAATGCTCATTCAGGCGCATAAAATGTTGTTCGGAAACCACTACCGAAGGAGAAATTGAAAACACATTCGTATTCATATAATACATTTCTTCCTGAGTTATTTCGAACACATTTTGTTGTCTGAACATTTCCACCAACTGATTATAATCGCTCTCATTCGCAAAACCGTCTCTGTAAATAATAGCTTTCCCATTACCCACAGGCATAAATGCACAATCCAAATGTAATATGCCGTTATAGGGATTGGTATCGTGTTTTTTCATCTCAAGGGGTACAAACGTTTTATCCGGAAAAATCTCTTTCAGAAAGTTGAAAGCATACAAGTTGGTACGAGCAGTTTTAAATTGCGGGTAGTCAACCCCTCTATATAAACCTACAAATACCATATCATTAAATAAAACTACATCACCGCCTTCTACATGGGCTTTTTCGGGAAGGTTATAAATTTTATTGTATGAAATCTGATCGTAAACCACCTCATAAGCTTCTTTTTCATCTTCCCGGTCGGGAATAATGTTAGAATTAATGATTTTATCGTCAATCACAAAAGCCACATCGCGCGCAAAAATCTGATTGCAATTCTCCAATGTCCAGGGGCGGAAAACCTGCACATTGTATTTAAGCAGCACCTTTTCAAAAGCACTCATTTCCTTGTAAACTGCTTCTTCGGTTGGATAAATACCGAGAGAAACAGATTGATATGATTTAGCATCGAAGGTTTTATCTAAGGCAGGCACAGCGCCAAGTGAACCAGGTTGCCCCAGCACAACGGCTCGTAACGTGGAAGTTTCATTTTTTACATTAAGCTGCATAGTGATTGGACTTTACACAAAGATAGTTGCTGAAACTTAATTTTCCAAGAGTTTGACTGTAAAAATGAAAATAAATTGCATAAATATTTATCAACACGATAAATTATCTCCTGATATTCGGATATGAGCTGTTCGGTATAGTTGATTTTTTACAACTATTATTCATGTAAAACAAAATTTGTAGTTCCAATTTACTCCAATAATAAGGTTGAACTAATAAAAACTTGCTGATTACTTATATAATTGTACAGAATATATTATTTTTGTAATCTTTATTTTAAACTATTGAACTGTACAGTTTAAATATCTGAAATGTATATTTTATATTTCTTACATGTACAGTTTAATTCAAAAACATAAAGACTATTTACTTAACTCAACCTGAATAAATCTATAAAACATAAGGTCTAATCCATTAATTCATTACTTATGAGTGTACAATACAAAATGATGGGCAAGAATGATAATCTAAACCCCGCAGAACTTAAAAAGAAAGGGTACTACCCAAGTGTAGTACGTAAAAAAACCGTAGGTATAACTGAAATTGCCGAACGAGCATCGAATCGGTGCAGGATTCATCCCTACGAAATGGAAATGGCCATAAAAACTGCTTTGGATGCTATCCGGGAAGAATTACTTCAAAGCAATAATGTCTGCCTCGAAGGTTTTGGCACTTTCTCCCTGAAAGCCGAAAGCCGGAATGTAGAAAACCCGGACGAACTTAGGGCTGAATCTATCTTTGTCAAGAAAGTGAGTTTTAAATGCTCTACACTGCTTATTAAGGATATGAAAGCAGCTAAGTTTGTGAGATATAATGGGAAATAATGATTAACTGTTTTACAACAGTTTTCTAGGTTTTATTAAATCAATTAACTACCTTTGGAGTGTGATTGAAATTGGATGATAAAATACAGTAAAAAAACGAACTTAAATAGAAAAAAATGCAAAAGTATTCAGTAAATCAACATTTAATTGAGACAATTTTAGCTTGGGTGAATTCAGGAGAAATCGCTATTCCAGAAATACAAAGACCATTCGTTTGGGACAGTTCAAAAGTTCGTGACTTGATGGATAGTTTATATCAAGGTTATCCGATTGGCTATATTATCGCTTGGAGAAATCCAAACGTAAGACTTAAAGACGGAAGTCTAAGTGAAGGAAAAAAAGTACTCATAGATGGACAACAACGTATAACTGCATTGACAGCGGCAGTTCTTGGACAATATGTCGTTAACAAAACCTATCAGCGAGTAAAAATAAAAATTGCATTCAATCCGATTGAAGAAAGATTTGAAGTTCAGAATCCTGCAATATTAAAAGACAAAGTTTGGCTTCATGACATTTCCGAAGTTATCAATGGAAGTGTTCTAAAAATCGTAAGAGAATATCTGAAACTCAATCCAGATGCAGACGAAGAACTTGTTGAGAAAACAATAACAAAACTTATAAATATCCCGAAAAAGCAAATCGGACTTATAGAACTCTCACCAGACTTGGACATAGAAACTGTTACAGAGATTTTTATTCGTATAAACTCAAAAGGGGTTGTCTTAAGTCAGGCTGACTTCGTTATGAGTAAAATTGCAGCTGATACAGAAAATGGAGGAAACGAACTCAGAAAAGCTATTGATTATTTCTGCCATTTGGCTATTGCTCCCGAGTTCTACAAACACATTGTTGACAACGACAAAGAATTTGCAAAGACAGATTTCTTTCTGAAAATGCAGTGGCTTAAAACAGAAAACGAAGACCTTTATGACCCCGATTATAACGATTTAATTCGTGTCGCATTTACTTCACAATTCAATCGAGGTAGACTTTCAGATTTAGTAAGTTTACTTTCTGGTAGAAATTTTGAAACCCGTACTTTTGAATTTGAAATTGCTCAACAATCTTTCGCAACACTTAAAAAGGGAGTTTTAAACTTCACAAACGAGACTAACTTCAAACGATTTTTAATGATTATAAAATCGGCTGGGTTTATTTCACCTGAACTTATTCGTTCGCAAAATGCGATAAATTTTGCATACATAGTTTATCTAAAACTTAAAGACCTCGGAGTCAATTCAGTTGCAATTGAAAGCTACGTTAAAAGGTGGTTCGTTTATTCTGTTTTGACTGGTCGTTATTCTGGTTCTCCTGAAAGTTCATTTGACTATGACATAAAACAAATCTCTCAAAAACCTTTCAACGAATATCTTAGAGAAAAAGAAGAAGGAGAATTATCTGACGCTTTTTGGAATGCTTCCTTGCCACAGAGTCTAGACACTTCGGTTGCTAGCAGTCCTTACTTCCATGTTTTTCTTGCTTCACAAGTTAAAGCGAACGACCGAGGATTTTTATCGAGAGACGTTTTAGTAAGCGACTTAATCTCACTTCGAGGTGACATTCACCATTTATTTCCAAAAGACTATCTTAAAAAGAATGGCTTAGACCGAAGTAAATATAATCAGATTGCAAACTATGTTTACATGCAATCAGAAATCAATATTAAAGTTGGAAACAAACCACCTAAAGACTATTTTAATTTAGTTATCTCACAGTTGGAAGAAAACAACCAACAAGTGAGTGGAATTTCAACAAAAGAACAACTTCTCGACAACTTGAGAATGAATTGCGTTCCAACTGAAATACTAGAAATGGAAATTGACGACTACAGCGAATTTCTAAATCTGCGGAGAAAGCTCATGGCGACAAAAATTAAAGAATACTATCATTCATTATGACAAAAGACAAATAAAGATTTACATTTTATGACACACAATAAAAAATCAACATTCAAATTTCTCTGAATGTTGATTTTTATTTATTTTCTGTATTATTTATTCCGAAACTTCAATCTTCAGAATTTTATCACCTGCACGAATAGCGTCAATTACTTCCAGACCTTCAACAACTTTTCCGAAGCAAGTATGATTGCGATCTAAGTGTGACGTATTTTTGCGGGAATGGCAAATAAAGAACTGTGAACCACCTGTATTGCGTCCGGCATGAGCCATAGAAAGCACGCCACGGTCGTGATACTGATTCTCACCATCCAGTTCGCAAGGAATAGTATAACCAGGTCCACCTGCACCGGTTCCGTTAGGACATCCGCCCTGAATAACGAAATCATTAATAACGCGATGGAAAGTCAATCCATCGTAAAAACCACTTGAAGCCAATTTAATAAAGTTTGCCACAGTTCCGGGAGCGTCTTTTTCGTAAAACTCAACCTGCATATCCCCTTTTTCGGTACTAATTTTTGCTGTTTTCATATTTTATTATTTCATTTAATTTTAGTTGGCAAAGGTCGGGATGTTTTTCGGTATTTCCAAATTATTTGTAAAATTGCAGGTATTTTAATCTGTTGAGATACACTTAAAACCTCATATCACAACTGATAACTGTTCACTGTCAACTGATTTTCACATCCATTCTTCCCGTTGAATATCGCCCTTCACTCCTACTATCACCAGTTTTACAGGGATTTTTTGTCCTGATTCAGCAACTGCTTTTTGTGCCAATCCGAGTAAACCACCACAGCAAGGCACTTCCATAATCACTACAGTAAGTGTATTAATATTGGAGCGTGTAATCATCGTTTTGAGTTTTTCGAGGTATGATTCCTTATTCGAGTCAAGCTTTGGACAAGCAATAGCCAGAATTTTTCCAGTCAGGAAACTGTTATGAAAATCGGCATAGCTAAACGCCACACAATCTGCAGCTAAAACCACATCAGCACCCTGAAAGTAACCCGCTTCCGGATTCAGTAAATGCAATTGAACCGGCCATTGTCGAAGTTGTGATACCAATTGTGAAGTGACATTAGTAGCCATTTTAAAAGAAGGAGCAGTAACAGGAGCAAAAGAAACTTCACGACTTCCGGGGCATCCACCGACTTGTTTCACACCGGGTGCTGGCATATTATGAACCAATGAAACATCGATTGGGATATTATTGGCACGCAAATAACTCACTCCTTGTTTCAGATACTCAAATTCACCATGCTCTTTAAGGTGTTTCAGGTGAGCCAAAATAGTTTTCTCGCCTTTCGGAATCATACGCTCAATAGTAGCAATTTCGTTGTATGGTTCAGCTTCACGTTCCTCAAGCTCGATAGCTCCTACAGGACAATCGCCTATACATGCTCCTAAACCATCACAATACAGCTCGCTTACCATACGAACCTTCCCGTCAATCATTTGCAAAGCTCCCTCATGACAACCTTGTACACATGCTTCGCAGCCATTGCAAAGCATTTCATCTATTTTTATTATTGTTCTTTTCATAAATTTACTTCGTGTTATTTACTCGTTTCGCTCGTGATATTATACTCACTTCGATCGTGATATTTACTTCGTGATATTTATACTTCGTATGATATTTGTTCGCTTCGCTCACGATATTACTCACTTTGTTCATGTTATTTACTTCGTATGATATTTGTTCGCTTCGCTCACGATATTACTCACTCACTTTATTCATGTTATTTACTTCGTGATATTTATACTTCGTATGATATTTGTTCGCTTCGCTCACGATATTACTCACTTTGTTCATGTTATTTATTACGTGATATTTATACTTCGTATGATATTTATTCGCTTCGCTCACGATATTACTCTTTCGGGGAAGCCAAATAACTATTTAATAACCGAGAAGCAAATAACGCCCAAAGGGCAAATATCACGAACGAAGCGAATAAATATCAGCGAAGCGAATATCGCATAGCATAATTACTTAATCATTGTTAGAAGCATTTTAAAACGTTCTGTAGCATTTACTGCGTGACGAACATTAGCTGGCATGATAATGCTGTCACCTACATTCAATTCGAAAGGTTTACCATCGATTACTACTTCGCCAATACCGTCAAGTATCTGAACAATAGCATCGAATGGAGCTGTGTGTTCGCTTAGAAACTCGCCTTTATCGAAAGCAAATAACGTAACATTTCCTTTTTCGTTGCGGATGATGATTTTACTGACTACCGAACCTTCTGCATATTGCACCTTTTCGGTCATGCTGAATTTCTCAGCAGTTGGGAATGCTTTATTTTCCATTTTGGATTGAAATTGAAACTGGCTCATAATTATATTTAGCTTTAAATTGATTATTAAACCTGCTATATTTTGTATTTTTGCAGTGAATAATGTTTGTATGGTGCAAAAGTACTGCCGTAGAAACTCAAAAAGTGTAACATCTGTTACACATACCAAATTAATTGACCTTATATGACAAATATTAATCCTGAATGGGTAGGTTTAAATCAGTTCGACGAGGATAAAGGACTTTTTCCGGCAGATATGAGCTACAGCATACAAAATTATCGGAAGAATATACTTATTTTTCGTCAGGGAGGTGTCTGTGATGCTTTGTATATACTAATTCAGGGTTCAGTAAAAACTGAGATGATTACCGAAAATGGTAATCTACTTGGTATCGAAATCATTAAAGCCCCACGCCCACTCGCCCCTGCCTTCTTATTTTCGGACAATAACCGTTTTCCGGTTGATGTTACAACGCTGGAGGATGCAGAAGTATTGCGAATACCTAAAGAAGAAGTAATTAGACTCATGACTTCGCAACCTGATTTCATGAAGCAGTTCCTCACTCACAATGCCAACCGCACTCAGTTTCTAACAAACCGTCTTCAGTTGTTATCAATTAAGACCATTAAAGGTAAAATAGCTCATTTTCTACTCGAACAAAGCTCTGAACACGGATCAAAGTTTGTAATAAACCGTAATCAAACTGAGTTAGCCGGGTTTTTTGGTGTAGCAAGACCTTCGCTTGCAAGGAGTTTATCAGAAATGGTACAGGATGGTGTTATCAGCATCAACAAAAAAGAATATACTCTACTTAATAATGAAGGATTGAGAGAGTTATTGCTGTAATAATTGTAAAGAT
>CAIKVR010000131.1 GCA_903830915.1 uncultured Bacteroidales bacterium | reverse complement strand
GTATTTAGCATTATAAACATTGCACTAACAACAATAGCCATTGTAACTCCGGGATTCTTTGGTGTTTGGGCACTGGTTATTTCAAGTTTCTTTATGTCGTTAATGTTCCCAACTATTTTTGCATTAGGCGTTAAAGGTCTCGGACCAAATACCAAAATTGGTGGTTCTATGATTATTATGGCCATTATTGGTGGTGCAATATGGACCCCACTTATGGGTCTTATTTCTGACAAAACAAACAGTATGGCACTTGCAATGATAGTTCCACTTATCAGCTATATTTATATGGTATATTACTCTTTCGTAGGTTCGAAGCCATCAGGGCCACTTTACGAAGGTGATGAATATAAAGCTGTCGCTTCTCATTAAACCATTTTGTTAAATCAAACATTAACGCTCAGATCATTTATGGATTTGGGCGTTTTTGTTGTGTACAATGTGTAGGCTTACGGAATTTTTTTTGGAATGAGCCACCTCACCGGGTGACGTAAAATATACATACTGTTATAAATTAAGGTTTCCCAAAACGGTCAAAATCACGAGAATTATTTTATTTTAGCAATTTAATATGTTTTTATCTGAAAGATAAAAAAAGCCGACGAGTTATCACAACTAACCGGCTGACTTATTAATCTTTAGAAGATTAATAAACAAAATGTATCGTCTGTTTCCTTAAGAAACGATTTCTTCTATCTTTACTGAATTACCGTTACAAGAGAAAGTCTGTAACATTTCTTCTTTAGACATTTTTCCGTTAATCCAGATTAGACTTAATTCACTTTTGTCACGCGTAACAATAAGCATGTCAGCATTATCCTTTGCACTCAGACGATAATAAATATGAACCTTTTCGCCTTTGTCACGTGCTTCGATGGCCGTTTCAAATTTACCTGATTCAAGCACTTTATCTAGTTCCTGCATAAATGATTTCATCAAAGCAGTATTACCATCTTCGAGTGTCAGAATCTTAATTGATTTCATTTTTGAAACCATTTCTTTATTCTTGTTCGGATGCTCGTGTCTGCCAATAACATTTGCCAAATTCATCATTCCATTGCCAACGGTAACATACGTAAATCGCTCGTCATCGTTGTATTTTTCAAAAAGTGATTGAAGCGTTTGTGCCTGTGTTACCGACATAAAAAACAGTACAGCAACCAAAGTCAGCATTTTTTTCATAATTGTAATTATTTAATTTGTAGTTTATTTTGTATTTCATTTAATTGTTCTCTGATATTCGATATTTTCTGAATAGGTTGTAACCCTTTGCCTACATTCTGAACTTTTTGCATAGGTTTCATACTACGGTTCAAAATATCATTCACCTGATTCAGCTTTTTCTCGGTATATTTTTCGGCATACTCTGTGTCTTGAATTTTATTTCCACTTAAAACTGCAAAGTTTTCAGGCTGTTTAGGACGCTGAACCCATAAAGCCAATACTAAAGATGCTGCAATTCCTGTGTATGCAAAAGCCTGAATCCAACGGTTTTTTATTCGCTTTTGTTCGGGTTTTATTTTCTCAACAGGTTGTAAAGTTGTTTCGTTCGATTCTTCATCAAATGTCCTAAACATAAGCTGATAAACAGCATGTTCTTTAGACATTTTATTTGACCGGAAATAATTTTTAAGTTCATTCTCTTCTGTCAAAGTTGTTTCGCCCCGAAAATATTTTTCCAGTAATTCATTTATTCTTTCCATACGTTTTCCACTATTCGTTTTTGTTCGTTTAATAGTTTTTCTCGAATTCTCTGTCGTGCTCTCGATAAATTAACACTCACAGCGTTTTCTGTCAGTGTAGTTATATATGCTATTTCGCTTAATTCCATTCCTTCCACATCGCGCATTCTGATGATTGTTCGCTGTAATTCAGGTAAGCTGTCAATCAATAACTTAATACGAAAAACCAGATCTTTCTGTTCAGTTTGCTGATGCGGGTTTAGTTCCACATATTCTGCTTCCGGAGGTATTTCCTGTACATCATGCTGTTGACGAATAGAATCTAGACAAAGATTTCGCATAGACCGCATGCTGAAAGCCTGAATATTTTCTACTTCATCGAGCGCTGCACGTTTTTCCCACAATTTTGCAATCAAATCCTGCACAGCATCCTGTGCTGAATCAGAATTCCGCAAAATTGATTTTGCCAATCTGAAAAATTTGTCGGATAGGTTTACAATCTGGTTGTTAAATTGCTTTGAATCCATTCGGCTTTTGTTGCATCAAATCAAATTGAGATTTACGGAAAACAGAATCTATTTGTTTGTTGATCTATAAAGTATGACGAAAACTCCTGAAAAATATTACATCAATTTCAGAAAACATTCTCAAAATTGAGAAATGCGGAGAAAAAATTCATTAAATACATAATTATCAGTGTATTTTGTACAAAAATAACAAAAGTTTAATGAATGTCTTTCCGTAAAGAATAATTTTTAGTAATTTTCGGCTGTTTTAGATTATAGGTTGACTTAACATTTTAAAAGCAATTGTATGAAATTAAAATTATCAGGCGATCAACTTCAGATTTTGAAAATTTCAGGCTTATTTGTCTGTCTTACAATACTTATTGTTTTACTTTATCCTTCAGAGGATACATTCAAATATCAATTTGAAATAGGGAAACCATGGTCATACGAGTTAATGACAGCCTCTTTTGACTTTCCAATTTATAAGAATGAGCAACAAATTGCCCATGAAAAAGAAGAAATTCTGAAGGATTTTACACCATATTATAAACTGGACACAACTGTTGTGAACAGACAATTGAAAAATATGATGATTGATTTACAGGCAAAAGGTGAAAATTCATCGAATTTAACTGCTTATTTAAAAAATAAATTTAATTCAATTTACTCAAATGGAATAATTTCTCCAACCGAATATAATAAACTCCTGAATGACAAACGTAAAAATATATCAGATATTTTACCAAACCGGGTTACAAATATCGTTTCCATTGACCAGATTTATACCCCCCGTACTGCATACGAAGAAATAACTAAAAATTCCCCTGTATCACTTAATGATTATGATATAAATAAGTATCTGATTGAAAATCTCACTTATGACAGCATTACAACAACAATATCTAAGGCTGATTTGCTTAAGAATCTGTCACTTACATCGGGTATGGTTCAATCCGGCGAACGAATAATCGATAGAGGTGAAATAGTAAGTCCAACTATGTATCAGGTACTTAACTCAATAAAGATAGAGTCTGAAAAACGTAAAACCACTAGCATTCAGCAATCAACCGTAGTGATTTTTGGTGAGGTTTTAATGACTGTCTGTCTGATAACATTATTCTTTTTGTATTTATACTTATTCAGACCCCGTATTTTTGAAGTTACAAGTCATGTAGTGATGCTTTTATTGCTTATCTTGCTCATTATCAGTCTTACTTCATTTACTATCAGTTTTACATCGGTGAGCTACTTTATGGTTCCTTTTGCACTTTTACCAGTAATTATTCGGGTTTTTTTCGATTCAAGAACAGCACTTTTTGCACATATTATCACCGTCCTGATTATATCATTTATGGTAGATAATGCTTTTCAGTTTATACTTTTGCAGATAACTATTGGTATGGCTGCTGTATCGAGTTTGAAAGATATGTCGCAACGCTCACAGTTGGCACAAACAGCCATTTATATCTTTATCAGTTATCTGGTAATGTACGTTGCGTTTGAATTAATCTCAGAAGGTGATTTCAAACGGATTGATCTGCAATATATCACTTACTTTGGATTGAGCAGCATTTTCATGCTTTTTGCTTATGTATTGATATACGTTTTCGAGAAAATATTTGATCTGATTTCGAGCGTAACACTTGTGGAACTTACCAATATTAACAGTGATTTAATGATGCAATTCTCAGAACGTGCACCCGGTACTTTTCAGCACTCATTACAGGTTTCTAATCTGGCTACAGAAGCTGCCAAAAAAATTAATGCAAATAGCCTGTTAGTTCGAACAGGTGCACTTTATCATGATATTGGTAAAATGAAACACCCTGAGTATTTCATTGAGAATCAACTTGGTGGAAAAAATCCTTTGTCAGAAATAGATTATGAAGATGCTTCACAAATTGTAATTAATCATGTGAATGACGGTATAGAAATTGCCAAGAAAAGTCACTTGCCCGAACAAATAATTAAATTTATCAGTTCGCACCATGGAACGAGTAAAACAAAGTATTTTTATTATTCATATATCAATGCAAATCCAGATAAAAAGCCTAATGATGAGATTTTTACTTATCCGGGACCTATTCCAAATAATAAGGAAACTGCTATCCTGATGATGGCAGATGCCGTGGAAGCACGTTCCAGAAGTCTGAGCGAATATACAGACGATAGCATAAGCGAAATGGTTGAAAACATGATTGATAATCAAATTGCAGAAGGAGAATTTAAGGATGCACCAATCACGTTCCGCGATGTAGAATTAGTAAAGGCAGTTTTCAAGGAAAAAATTAAAAATATTTATCACAATAGAATAAAATATCCTGAAGTAAACAAATAATTTGTTGTAAAAACTTATACATGCTAAGTTTCTATCATTAACATATAACTACCTGATTGTAACCATGGTTGCGCCAAAACCATATTCCCTGAACGAAGCATCCTGAAAATAGTAGGTTTTGTATTGGGTTTTAAGCAGTTTTTCAATTTCCTTGCGCAACACACCTTCACCCTTGCCATGAATAAAGACTATTTTCTGTCCTTTACGGTTTTTATTTTCGTTGAGCACTTCATGAAATTTATCCAACTGGCATTGAAGCATAGCTGCATTCGAAAGTCCTGCAGTAGTGTCGAGCAATTCGTTGATATGCAAATCAATTTCAATGGTTTCAGCAATTTGTGGGCGTTTGATAATACGTGGACGACCTGATTCTTCTTTCGAAAACATGGCCTGCTTAATTTCTTCAGGTGAAATCTCAGTCATTTTCTGAATTTCAGCTTCCTTTTCTTTTTCCGAACAAATGTCAATCATCATAGCCGGCTCATCGAAATAATCATTTTCGGTAAAGCTGTGGAGTTTGTAGAACTTAACGGCATTGATTTTCAAACTGGCATCGATAACAGCTTGAGGAGTATAGTTCTTCGCATGCTTAAATGGAATCAGTTGTACGCGAATTCGTTCCCATGCACTTAACTGCTCTTTTGAAATTTCTGCCAGCAATTCTTGCATATTAGGTTCGATCAGACCATTGGCTACACTTTTCCAACTGTCATTCTCGCCATTTATCACGTTGTAATAAAGGAAATAATTACTGTCATTTACCAGATAACATTCGTAAGAAGTTGTTTGGAGTTGTTTGATGTCAATTGGGAAAAAAGCCAATAGGGCTTTCAATGTTTCGCCTTCTGGAGTTTCCAAAATAGGTTCAGGAGTTTTCGTTTCAGGTTTCAGGTTTTGAGTTTCAGGTTTCGTGATTTGCGTTTCTGTTGGTTTTGTTTTAAAATCTTTTACAGGAAAGTTTGTTTTCTCATTTACAACGCCCACCATCACACATTCCCGCTCAAATACCGGAATTTCGAATCCGTCGGCATCTTCCACATAGAGCATTTTTTTAGTTTCGTCAACACGTACTACCACACCACCACCCACAGCGTTCAGAAAACGCACGGTATCACCTTTCTTTATCATTGTTTTATTGCTTTATTATCGTTATTAATAACAGCAAAGGTAAGCAATTTTGGTCACTCTTCTACTTTTGTGCAGAAACGATAACCAATGCCGGATTCGGTGACAATAAATTTGGGATTGTTGGGATTGGGTTCAATTTTCTTCCGCAATTGTCCGACAAAAACCCGGAGATATTGCGATTGCTGAGTGTAACCCGGACCCCATATTTGTTTAAGAATGTATTGGTGAGTTAATACTTTTCCGTCGTTTTTGGCAAGTAACGTTAATAATGAATACTCTGTTGCTGTAAGTTTCAACGGTTCATTATCGATGGTTACTGTTCTGGCAGTCAAATCAATACTCAAATTATCAAATTCAAGTTTCTGTACAGTATTCAGGTTTTGGGTTTGACGAAGTGCCATCCGAATTCGAGCCAGTAATTCACCGGTTCGGAAAGGTTTTGTCAGGTAGTCGTTTGCCCCGTTATCAAGAGCTTTCACAATATCTTCTTCCGAACTTCGGACTGAAAGAATGATAATTGCACCCAGATACCACTCACGCAATTTTACTAGTACCTGTTGTCCATCCTCGTCGGGTAGTCCTAAATCAAGCACAATCAAATCAGGCGGATGAACAACAGACATCATAATACCTTCTTTAGCTGTTGCCGCTGTCATTGTATTATAATCATTGCTGTTCAAAGTGATTTCGAGTAACTTACGAATCTGAACTTCGTCGTCGATAACAAGTATATTCATTTTGTTGCTCATAACCTCAGAATTTGATTGCGAAATTAATCAATTTTCTTCAGTTTCTTTCTTTTTGTTTTTAGGTATATAAATATCTGATAAGGTTTCGTATTCTGCATTCTTCTTCATTGCCACATCGGTAAAATCCATAAAATCATTAAGTTCCAGTGCTTCAGTGGGAATTTCTATCGTGAATTTTGCTCCACCGGAAACAATATTTTCAACTTTTACACTTCCTTCATGTGCTTCAACAAAACCTTTGACTATGGAAAGCCCAAGACCTGTTCCTCCGGCAGTTTTTACTGACGATCGGTAAAATTTCGTAAACAACATTTTTAACTCATCTTCCTTAAACCCTTTCCCATTGTCAGAAACAGTAATTTTCAAATTTCCCTTTAAATATCCTGCAGTAATGGCTATAGTCGAATCAGCAGGTGTGTACAAGGTTTCATTGTGCAATATATTAAAAAGAGTCTGCTCAATTAATCCAAAATCGATTCTGAGAATGGGAATATCTTCCTGAATCTGAATCTTTAAATTATGTGTCGAAAGCTCATCATTCAGTCTGTGTACCGGGCTGTTTATCAGTTCGTTTACATCACACCAGTCAGGGTTTATTTTCAACATCCCGGATTCAAGTCGTTGCATATTCAATAAATTATCAATCAGTCTATTAAGACGAAATGCTGCAATTGATATTTCGTCAATCAGTTTTGTTTTATCTGGTTCTGAAACATTCGAATCTTTTTGCAATAAATTATCCGATGCACCAACAATTGTAGCTATTGGTGTGCGCAATTCATGCGAAATGGAGTCGAAAAGCGTTTTGTAAAGTTTGAGCGTATTGCTGCGCTCTTCTTTTTGAAGTTCCAGTTTTTCTAACGCTCTTACTTTTGAGGTCAATACTCCATTAACTAATGCAATTATAAAATACATGAGTAGCAAAAGCACATCCTCCGAACTTCCCACATGAAAAGTGAAATGAGGAGGGATAAAGAAAAAATCCCAAATTAAAGCACTCAATGTTGCTGCAGCAAGTACAGGGTAAATTGAAAAAAACATTGATAAAACCGAAACTGTAGCCAGAAGAAGCAATGCTACGCTATGATAACCAATATAATCAATGCTGGCATAACAAATAAGTGCCACAACAATGACTGACAGATTACTGACAATGAATTGTTTAAATATGCTTTGTTTAAAAAAATCAAGTTTCATGACTTTATGTTTTATTTAAACCGTAAATTTATTTATAATTATTTACCTGCAATGCTTTTCTCAGCGAAATTGGAATGATAATGGTTGTCAGACCAAGTTTATACAGGCGGCGTTGAATTGAGAAAATTGTAAAGTTATGCAATAATCTGGAAGCACGATAAGTTCCGCTAAACACCAACTGTCCGCCAATGAAAGTTGTATTATGGTATGTTTCAGTAATTTCCGGTACAATTTTGAGCACTTCTTCCGCCACATCTGTTCCAATAGCATATCGAAATTCTGCATTATAACCCAATTGATTGATTAAATATACATATTTGCTCAAATCCTGCTGAATGTTTTCAGTAATAGTATCAACTACAGCATCATGGTGGAAGCTATCAGCATCTACAATTCCAACCTGAATAAATACAAAGTTTTTATAAACATCCTTGAACTTGCTCAAAATTTTAAACAATGAATATAATCCGACTCCTGTATAGCCATTAACTAAGATAACAGCTGTCATATCACTGTAGTCTATTTCTGTATTTTTCGACTTGCGGGTCAGATTTTTATTTAGTTCGGCAATGGTTTCCGGCATTTTCGAATTCATGATTTTTTGAATTCGCCCAATTTCCTTTCCTATTTTATTATAGTGACCTTTTATGTAAAGAGCCAATCCAACCAGAGCACCGGTAATAAGGATTGTAATCCAACCGCCTTCGTCAAATTTCATTACAATTACAGTAAAAAGGATAAAGGTAGTCAACAGAAATCCAGTTCCGTTAATCAGGAGTTTTCCCAACCATTTTTTATCTTCTTTCCGAACCTGAAACCAGTGTTTCACCATACCAAACTGCGATAATGAGAAGGTAATAAACACGTTGATACTATAAAGAACAACCAGAAATGCAACCGAAGCCTTCGACATCCATATTACAAAATAAGCTGCAATACCCATAATCAAAATTCCGTTTTGCGAAACCAAACGGTCGCTCAACATAGAGAAACTGCGTGGCAACCACGAATCGTGAGCCATGTTCGACATAACACGTGGTCCATCAAGGAAGCCTGTTTGAGCAGCAACAAACAGCAATGCAGCTTCCGAAATCAGCGTAACATAAAGAAATGTCTGACCAAATACAGGATTCCAATTAGCAATAGCAGTTGAAATTAACACAGCGTTCATTGTTTTTCCTGGTTGAATATGAACTCCAAAAAGGAAATAAGAAATAATCAGACCAAGAACTGCTGCGGATAGTGAAATGGCTAACAAACGCATGGTTTTAATGGCTGTTTTTACACGTGGTTCTCGAAGGTTCGGAATCCCGTTACTCACTGCCTCAATACCTGTATACGTTCCGGCTCCCATACTGTAAGCCTTCATTATCAAAAATATTGTTCCATAAATACCCAAATTCTTTACTGTTCCTGTCAATTCATGACCGGTTTGAGTAGCTACTGAATGTAACTGTGAAGCGTGAGTTGTAAATGCGTATGCAATCAGGAATATGTGTGAAAGTAAGAAAATGACAAAAATAGGAGTCAAAGCCGTTACCGACTCTTTTACACCACGTAAATTCAAAACGGTTAGTACTCCCAAAATAGATAATGCGAATGCTACTTTATAATTCTGATATTCAAGGGGTAGAAAACTGAAAATTGCATCAGCACCACTGGAAACAGAAATTGAAATAGTTAATATATAGTCGATTAGCAACGCGCAACCCGAAATCATACCCACGTTTGATGAAATTAACCGGCTGGCAACCAGATAACCGCCCCCACCATGAGGAAATAATTTGATAATCTGAGAATAACTGGTGCTGATAATAAATATAGTCACCATAGTTATTAACCCTACTATAATCGACAGATTGACGTGAACGCCCAACGTTTTATAGATTTCTTCCGGTCCGTAACACGAAGACGAAAGTGCATCCGAACCAAGTCCCACCCATGCAAAAAACACAATAAGCGAAATGTGTCTGAATGTGGAACTATCCTTTAAATCCAGCGGATTTCCAATAACTGTTTTCTTTACTTTACCAATAACATTTGTCATAATCTTTTTCTTAAAAATTGAACATAAATACCACGTTGCAAAGTTCCGACATTTTTTGTAAATCTGACATAAAGATATTTTATAGATATATAAAGATTTTATAAAGATTAGCAGTAATATCTCTAAAAACAGGTAGAAAGCATTTTTTTTGTACATTTGTGCTTCAATTTTCATATATAGTTTCAGAGAATAAAAAAGTGCAAAACCAACCTATTTACATCGACGAATATGATTATTCGTTACCTGATAAAAAAATTGCCAAATATCCTTTGGCTCAACGAGATGCTTCAAAACTGCTGATATATAGAAATGGAGTAATTTCAGAAAGCAGATTCTCAAATATTGCTGAATTTTTGCCGGAAAATGCCTTGCTGGTTTACAACAATACCCGTGTTATTCAGGCTCGATTGATTTTTCAAAAAACTACAGGAGCGCATGTAGAAGTTTTTTGTCTGGAACCAATTTCACCTGCTGATTATGCTCAATCCCTTGGATCAACCACCGAATGTGTATGGAAATGTATGGTAGGAAATCTGAAGAAATGGAAAGGAGAAATACTTGGTAAAACTATTGAAATCGGTGGAAAAACCTGCGAATTCAATGTCGAACTGCTTCATTCCGAAGGAAATACACACAGCGTTCGCTTTTGCTGGAATAATACGGATATTCACTTTGCCGATATTCTGGAAAAAGCCGGCGAATTGCCAATTCCACCTTATCTTCACCGAAAAACAGAAGAAAGCGACCTGACAACCTATCAAACCGTTTATTCCAAAATAAAAGGCTCAGTAGCTGCACCCACGGCCGGATTGCATTTTACACCGGATGTTTTTAAGTTGCTGCAAAAGAAAAATATTGAAACCGAAGAGCTGACGCTTCATGTGGGTGCAGGAACATTTCAGCCTGTGAAAACCCGAGACATTGCCGAACATCACATGCACACGGAAGTGATTTCTGTTCAACGCAGTACAATTGAAAAAATACAGCAGAAACTTGGAAATATTATTGCAGTAGGAACAACTTCAGTGAGGACATTGGAGAGTTTATATTACCTCTCCCCAGCCCTCTCCAAAGGAGAGGGAGAGTGCAATTCAAAAAGATTTAGTGAGAAATTTCAAGTTTTACAATGGGCACCATACGAGAAACATGTTGAGATTTCTACATTCGATGCTTTACAAAGTTTATTGGATTATCTTGATGTCAATAACCTGACAACTTTACACGCTGAAACCCAAATTATGATTAAGCCCGGCTATAAATTTCGGGTGGTAAATGGTATTATTACCAATTTTCATCAACCGAAAAGTACACTCCTACTACTTGTATCAGCCTTTGTTGAAGGGAATTGGAAAGAAATTTACGATTATGCCCTCGAAAATGATTTCCGGTTTCTGAGTTACGGTGATAGTTCGTTATTATATCAGAGAACAGGTTCATTTGATAAGTAAAAATTCCAGCGGAATGTTTAAGCGTTTATGCCAGGAGTACTCGCTGTGGTCGTCGCCGGGGAAGAATCTGGTGATCCATGATTTTTCATTGAAGCCATTTGACCTCATTATTGAATCGGCTTTCTGTTGATAAGGCTGATACATTGCATCAAGTGTTTTATCACCGTAATCGAAATAGATTTTATGCGTTTTCGGATTGGGTAAATGGCTGTTCAGATAATTCAGAAACGCATTAGGAACAGGATTATTCTCTTTTACGAAAATACCCGGCCAATGTGTTGACATACAAGCTGCACCGCCAAAAATGTTTGGATATTCGCATATAGCATACATCGAAATCAATCCGCCCATGCTACTACCGGCAATAAAAGTATGGTCTTTGTCTTTGTAAACCGGATAGTTGCTGTCGATAAATGGTTTCAACTCTTTGACCATAAATTTCAGGTAATTATCCGAATTTGGACTAAAAACGTCGTTTACCCTGCCCGCCGACTGTAACTGTTTGCTTACAAAGTCTTTCTGTTCTGCCGTAAGCGACTCAAAAGGCTTTTGAGGGAAATAATTGGCATGACGGTATTTTCCTGCATTCCAAACCCCTACAATGATAAATTCTTTTACTTTAGCTTCTTTTATAAGTTTGGTAGCTACTTCGTCGGCTTTCCAACTTTGTTTATTCCAGGTTGTGGAAGCATCGAACAGCATTTGTCCATCGTGCATATATAGCACCGCATATTTCTTTTTCGGATTATAATTTTCGGGCAACCACACTTCTACATTCCGCTCAGTTACAAATTTCGAAGCAAAATCTTCGTAGAAATCAATTTTCCCGGTAGTTGGTTTCTGATGTTGAATTTTGGGTAATAGAAATTCTATGGGAACATTTAATCGCTCACTCCAGGCGATTTCGTCGTGTTTAGCATTTGGAAAAACCTTCGAAAGATAGTTGAAATCATTGTATCCTTTCCCTTTTGCTATTAAATCCACAAACGACTGAGTCAATTCGTATGGTTTGTCGCTTTCGCCTGTGCCATAATCCATGTAAATTTTATGTCCCCACGGAGTTGCCATATTTCCTTTTAAATACTGAAAGATAGCTGTTGGAATCTCGTAATTTGGGTCAATAGAACTAAACCAGGCTGTTGACATACAAGCCGCTCCACCAAAAATGTCAGGATATTCGGAAATGGCATAAATAGAAATCAGCCCTCCCATACTCGATCCCATAATCGTTGTATGCTCTTTGTCATCGTATGTTGAGAAATTCTTATCTATATAAGGTTTCAGCTCGCTAACTAAGAATTTCAGGTAGTTATCACCGGCAGCACCTTTCCCGTTGCAGTATTTTTCCGAAAGTGATTTAGAAACTTTTAGCTCAATATTATTGAAAATTTTAGTCGGAAAATACTCCGAAATCCGCTCCGAACCGTGGTTCCAGATACCTACAACTATGCATCGTTCAATTTTATTTTCGCTGATAAGTTTTGAAAATACTTCATCTGCTTTCCACTCTTTTTTATTCCAGCAAAGCGTACTGTCGAACAGCATTTGTCCGTCGTGCATGTAAACCACACTGTATTTCTTTATCCCATCGTATCCCTCGGGTAACCAAACATCAACATTACGTGCCGGAACAAATTTGGATTGGAAATTTTCGATTCGTTTGATGCTACCTGAAGAAACCTTATGTAAAGACTGTGCAAATATGAAATTGCCTGAAATAAATATCAGAAAACACAATAGCTTGTTTTTCATTTGATTATCAAATTAATTAGCAACTAAAACCGCATATCCCCAAGGCTTCAGCTTATATTCTGCATTTTTTGAAATGCTGATTTTTTCGCCCAAATAAATACTGAAATTACCTGAAATTTCATCAGATACCTTAAACATTTGTTCCTTATTAGAAAAATTAAATAAGCTAAGTACTTTGTTATTTTCTTTTGTCCGAAGGAAAGCAAAAACAGATTCAGGGTTTGAATTTTTCAAAATTGTGAAATCGCCACCATAGCTTAAATTCCACAATGCTTTATTATTTTTCTTCAGCTGGTTTAATTTGGTCAGCAATTCCTGACGTTCAAATGTTCCAAATGCGATGGTATCTTTATCAAAGAATTTTAGACGCTTCTTCAAGCCTGCTTCCTGCCCGGTATAGGTCAGCGGCATGCCCGGAACAGTATAAATGAACACGTTGAAAGCATCCACCGCTTTGTCACCTAGTCGTTCGTATTCGCTTCCATCCCAGGTGTTCAGGTCGTGGTTAGTGATAAACTGCATTCTTAAATCTTCGGGTTTGAACTTTTTATTCTCGTCTGCAAAATGTTTCACCAATGATGTTACATTCATTTTGCCTTTGGCAATGGCATTAATCGTATCTTTCAGCGGCCAGTCATAAGTCATGTCAAATGCCTGGTGAATAACGGGTTCACCTGCTTCAGCAAGGAAAAAGCAATTTTGTTTCAGCTCATCAATAGCTTTTCGGGCATGTTGCCAGAAACTTATCGGAATCATAAAGGCCACATCGCAGCGAAAACCGTCGATATCGGTATTTTTTACCCAGTATTTCATAGCTACAATCATTGCTTTTCGCAACTCAGGGTTGTCGTAATTCAGGTCGGCTGTATCTTCCCAATCCGTTCCTTTCGGCATAATAATATTTCCCAAACTATCCTTTGTATACCAGTCGGAATGCGGTTTTATCCACACATTATCCCACGAAGTGTGATTTGCCACCCAATCAATAATCACATGCATTCCCAGTTTATGCGCTTCAGTAACCAAATTTTTGAAATCAACTTCCGTTCCGTATTCAGGATTTATAGCCGTATAATCTTTCACTGCATAATAACTTCCGAGTTTGCCTTTGCGGTTTTTCTCGCCAATTGGGTTTATCGGCATCATCCAGATAATATCTACACCCATGGCTTTCAGTCGTGGTAATTCTTTTTGAAAAGCAGCAAAAGTACCTTCGGGAGTGTATTGACGAGTGTTAACTTCGTAAATATTACAATCTTTAGCCCATTCAGGCATCGATTTTTTGTAGTCAATTGAATCCATCAGATTTTCTGATTTTAAAGAATGGCTTTTGCACGAAGACATAAAAATATCAGTCAGACTTAGTGCCAAAACAATGACGATGGCAATTGAATAAACGTATTTTCTCATAAAAAGTAATTTGATTGATTGATTGTGATTCTGTTATTTTAATTCAAGGATTAACGCTGTTTGTGCCGGAATGCTAATGTCCGATTTAAGATTATAGATTGAACCGGTAATAATATCTGTTCCTGTAGTTTTATCATCAATACTTTCAGTGTATCTGTTGATTTTCAGATCGGTAGCTGTTTCATTGTTGTTGATTACCACCATCAATTTTTCAGTGTCATTGTAACGGAAATACACATACACATCTTTTTCAGGGCAGTAGTGGGTTAGTGAACCGGTATGAATCACTGTTTTGGTTTTGCGCCAGTTTAGCAGTTTCGCCATGAAATCAAAATACTTTTTCTGAACTTCAGTGCGACTTTTTGGGTTGAATGCATTAATCGAATCGCCTGCCCAACCTCCGGGAAAATCCTGACGAATATCGCCATCACCAATATCTTTATTGCCTTTCATGCCAATTTCAGAGCCATAATAAATCTGAGGAATTCCCCTCATAGTCATCAGAATCGACATGGCCATTTTGAATTTATTGAAATCGCCTTTATAATTTTCATTAATCCGCTGAGTGTCATGATTCTCTGCAAAAATGAGCAAGTTGTTGATATCGGGATATAAATAGTCGTTTCCAATGGTATTGTAAAGCCGATTCATTCCCAGGTCTTCCCAGAATTTACCATGCTCATTAAAGCAGGTAAGTAGGGAGCGTTGCAGAATAAAATCCATTACTGAAGGTAATTGAGAATTGTAATTTAGTGGGTTCACCGAATTCTTCTGCCAAAATGCAATATCCAACGAATTTGCAAATGAAGTTTCGCCAACGATATTAAACTTTGGATATTCATCTGTAATAGCCTTAGCCCAAAGTGTCAT
>CAIKVR010000130.1 GCA_903830915.1 uncultured Bacteroidales bacterium | reverse complement strand
GAGTTCCAACTCGCGAATATTCATAAATACCGCGAGTTGGAACTCGCGAGACCCGATTCAGATCAGCAATAAATTCTCAAAAATAGCAACATTATAAAAGTCAAGACGACTTCATCTCATACCACTACCACCCCATGCAATTCATCAACATATTTTGGAATACTGTTTACGTTGTTTCCAAATACGCTTAACCAATCATATCCATCAAACGGTGATTCATTGGCGATAACTTCACGGGTAATATCGCCATTCTCACAAACATAATTGATAATGGTTTTCACGTATTCTTGTTGTTGCGAGTTGAGGGTGTTGTCGGACAAGAACTGACTGAACTTATCTACGGCAATTCCACGGTCAACACCCACTATTGAACGAATAAATACAGCAACATTACCACCTGTAAATTGATCCCGTGTGTATCGTTCATAATCTTCTTTCGTACCCAACTCTTTCCAAAGAATGTTTTCCAATTCTAATATGTCTTTTCGTTCCAATTTTTCGATATGAAGTATCTTTTGAAGGACAGAATTTGTTTCCCTGTTGGTTGCAAGAAAATCGAACACACGTTGTTTGTAGGTAGTTACGGTTACTATTCCCCTGACAAGTCCACCATCTTCAATGGTATCTTCAATATCCACTGCAAAAGTGGCTTTTTTATCACCAACCAGAAACTTAATCAACTCCCGGAGTTCTATTCTTATCCGTTCGAGATTTGATACTGATATGTTTTCCCAAAAGTTCGTGGTCAATACTTCTTTGATAAGCTCTATCTTTGCTTTAACTTGTGGAATAGTGGTTTTGTCCTGTAACAATTCTGCTATTGTGACAATTTTTTCCTGACTTTTGATTGAATTGGTTCTGTCATCAAGCAATGATAATTCGACAATCAAAACCAACAAATCAAACTTTTTGGCGTTTTCGTCTTCTTGTGTTGGTGTCAGTAAAGGTGAAATCTTTGTTTTTATTTCCAGCACATCCAACGGTGTTATGTACTGCCACACACTTTCAAGTTTGTACTTATCCACAAACAGTAAGTTTTTGCGTACATCAATCCGTTGCGTATTAAGTTTCCCGATTTGTTCTATCAGTTCCTTTTTGGTAGTGGAATGATAATTCTTGGCAAAGTCGTCTTCCTGAAATCGTAACGCCTGTAATTCAAATACTATATCGGTTTTGACATTAAAAATCCGTTCGGTAAGTGACAGGGTTGGTTTGGCTTCCGTTCCATTAGGATTCTTATCGAAATAATCAAAATTCTCACAGTAATCAAAAATATAAAACTCTTCTTTGTCTTTGTCCACTCCAAAAATCCCTTCAGACAACCGTGTTCCCCGACCAATCATTTGTAAGAACTTGATTTTTGACCGTACAATCTTAAAGAATACCAAATTCAAAATATCAGGCACATCAATTCCCGTGTCCAGCATATCCACCGAAACAACAATCTGAGGGTCTTTGTCACGGATTTCAAATCGTTCTATCAGGTTATGTGCATAAGTTACATAATTATCAACCAGCACACAGTAATCAGCACCGTATTGTGGATAAATAGTCTTGAACCGATCTACAATTAGTAAAGCGTGAGCGTGGTTATATGCAAAAATGATCGTTTTACCGATACGTTCAGCACTTTGAACTTTCAATCCATTGGTCATTAAATCTTGTAACACCTTATCAATAGTGTCTTCATTAAAAATGTATGAAAACATTTCTTCACCCCGAATATCCCTTTTGTATTCAGTTCCATCCAACGCTTTTCGTGCTGCTTCATAAGCCCATACTTTTTCAAGTTGGTCTTTTTCATCATCACTTAAATCGCTGTATTTTATCCCAACTTTGATATGTTTTGAATGGCGAATTATCCCTTTGTACGGAACTAAGAATTTATCTGCAACGGCTTCTTCCAACTCGTAATCGAAATTTGGAATACCTTGTTCCATTTCAAATAATTGGTAGGTACTTCTATCCACTTCATTCCTTGGCGTGGCAGTTAAACCCACTAATAATGAATCGAAGTAATCAAAAATGGCGGTGTATTTTCCAAAAATGGATCGGTGAGCTTCATCAATAATAACCAAATCGAATCTACCTATCGAAAAATCTTTTGAATCATTGTCAATGTAGTTTATCATGGTTTGATAGGTAGAAAACATAATACGGGCATTCATATCCCTGTCTGTATCATTTTCCGACAATACACAAACGGGCACTTGGGGTAATATCTTTACAAAGTTCTTTTTGGCTTGACGAACCAGGGCGGTACGGTCGGCAAGGAACAATACATTTTTTATCCAACGATTCCGCATCAATAATTCCACCAACGAAATTGCCACACGGGTTTTTCCTGTTCCCGTTGCCATAACAAGTAATGCCCTGCGGTGTTTACTATTGAAATGTTCACAAACCGCTGTAACGGCAGATTTTTGATAATGTCTTCCAGCTATGTCTTCACGGATTTTTAAATCACTTATATCCTGTCTGTTTTTCCGTTGAATCAACAATTCCAATTCGGCTATGGTATGAAAACCAAAAACCCTGCGGTTTGGATAACCCAACCCATCAATGATATGGGTGTCGTATCCGTTGGTATAGTAAATCACGGGTCGAACACCGTATTTTTGTTCCAAACATTCAGCATAAAGGGTGGCTTGGTGTTTCCCTTTTATCGGGTCAACACTTGTTTTCTTGGCTTCAACCAACGCCAACGGACTTCCATCCCTACCGTATAACACATAATCCACAAAACCGACTTCGTGTGTGTTGGGCATTCCATCCACTTGTATTTCAATCCCTGCCTTACACGGAACAATATTGTTTTCTGTTTCCAACACTTCCCAACCAGCTTCCTTCAGTTGTTGGTCAATGTAAAATTTACGTGTTTCGGCTTCGGTAAAGTATTCGGGGTTTTTGACAATCAGCGTGTCATTATTACCAATTTTACCTTCGTACTTTTCAATTACTTTTTCGTTTGGAACTACTGTAGTAGGTGGTGCAATGTGTGGTTCGGATTTACCTGAAAGTAATTCTTTGTTGAAGGGTGGATAACTATCAATTACCTCCAATTTGGTCAAAACCGCACCTACAAAAGTGTATAGATTAAGTATACAGAAAAACGATTCCTTCTTTGTTACATTGGCTGTGTGAGCCGCATTGTTACCCGTTTTACGGATATAATGTAACGCCATCATCAACTTGTCATCACCAACAAAACTGTTGAAATCTTCACCAGCAACCAATTCGAACAATGATGACCGTTCGGGAACGTCCAAACCTTTGAGTAGGTAAATGGATTTTACAAGATACTCCAACGCCAAACGACTACTTAGAGCCGATTTGTTAGGGTCGGACAATTGGTTTAGTTCTGCATCGTTGCAAAACAAATAGAGTGTAGTAAAATCGGTATTGTCTTTCAGGTAATCGAAGTTTCTCATTTCTCTTTGTTTTTAGTGAGGGTTTCACTTAAAGTGAAGCCATCACTTGTATATTTACACATTCGGAGTGCGACTTAAAGTCGCGCCTCGAATAAAAATTCACGACTTTCAGAGCCGATTTGTTCGGGTCGGACATTTGGTTGAGTTCTGCATCGTTACAAAACAAATAGAGTGTAGCAAAATCGGCATTGTCTTTCAGGTAATTAAAGTTTCTCATTTCTCTTTGTTTTTAGTGAGGGTTTCACTTAAAGTGAAGCCCTCACTTGTATATTTACACATTCGGAGTGCGACTTAAAGTCGCGCCCCGAATAAAAATTCACGACTTTCAATTAAAATAACGATCCATTGTATAATCAAAAAGGTGTTGAACTTCGACTATTGACTTATTGATTAGTTCTTTTTGTTCTTCTATTGACTCAATTTGTCTAGCAAATTTTCTTTGTAGTAGTATTGGAGAAAATGGGATTTCAATTTTCTCTAATTTACCAACAGCAAGACCTGGTTGAGCAGCTCCCGTTGCATACTTATTTAGATTTAATATTTTAAGTATGTAATAAAACCAGATTGTTTCATAAGTTTTTAATGGAGTACAAACTACCGCATGTTCAGTGGCATGAAAGACATCTTTTGCAATTTTTACATTACCACACAAAGCTCCTTGTCTTCCAATCAAAACAAATTCTCCATTGTGGGTAAAGGATTTTGTATATCCTCTTAAACCATTTCCACCAAAGCACGGATATAGCCCTTTAAAATATTGAGACTGAATATCAGAAGCCTTAACAAACTGTCCTGATTTGAGTGACGAAATTTCTCCTATCAGCTTCATTTTCCATCCCTTTTCATTACTCACAGGGTCTCCAAATAGTTCATAGAAAGTGGCTTGTGCCAGAATATCTAAGTCAGCGAGTTGTTGTTTTTTCTTGCTGATAATATCGCTTAAGGTATCTAATTCGGAAACTATTTGTTGTTGAATTGGAAGTGGGGGAAGATTGATTTTGATGTTACAAATTTGTTTTGATGATATATGTTTCACTGTAACAAATGGGGTTTTATCCTCGATTGCTTTTAATGCTTTTGGCATGAAATAATAAATAAACTTATCAGTTGTAAATTGACTATCTATTTTCAATTTACATACTCGTTGATTTAATAATGCATTTTCACTATTCCATTTCCCAATATTAAATTCACCATCCATTCCAATTAGAAGTTCACCTTTTTTTACAATGTAATTTTCAGAATAACTTCCATTAAAATATGTTTTAGTATAACCCCTAACAACATCACGTATTCGAATCAGTGGCATTCCTGACTCTATGTCAGAAAATGAAGCAGAATCAAATGCAAAACCGTTTATTACTGCACATATTTCTTCAATTTTCTTTTTCTCCCAACCTACTTTATTTATCATTTTGATTGGAATTATTAAATTAATGATTCATATTTCGTTATCGCCTTATCAATTTCAGACTGCAAGGTTTTAATACGTGCCAGTACCGTTTCGGGTTTTTCATACTCCACCGCCACACGATCCACTTTTTTGTATTTGTTTATCGAAAGGTCGTAATCGTTTTCCACAATTTCTGATTTTGGTATCAGGAACGATTGTTCTTGTGGGGTGCGGTCGGTTTCGCCTTCCAAGTTGGCAAATCGTGCTAAAATATCGGGTATATCGTTGTCGACTATTTCGTTACGTTTATCATCAAGAGATAAACCATCCGCTTTCATATCGTAAAACCAAACCTTGTCCGTTCCACCCGCATTGGTTTTGGTAAATATTAAAATGGCGGTTGAAACTCCCGCATAAGGTTTAAACACACCGCTTGGCATAGAAATAACCGCCTCTAACCGCTGGTTTTCAATCAGTTCTTGTCGTATCGCTTTAGGGGCGTTATTTCCACCAAACAATACTCCATCGGGAACAATACAAGCACATCTTCCACCTAACTTCAGTATTCGGATAAACAGACTAATAAAGAGTAATTCTGTCTTTTTGGTTTTGGCAATTGTCAATAAACTTTTATCCACTGCATCGTAATCCAAACTACCTGTAAAGGGTGGATTGGCAAAAACTTTGGTATATAAATCGGTATCGGTATTATCATCTGACAGACTATCACGCCAGTCGATATTTGGATTTTCAACACCGTGTAACATCATATTCATTGCCCCAATTCGGAGCATTGTTTGGTCGGTATCAAACCCGTAAAACATGGTATTTCGGTAATGTTCACCGTGTTCTTTCTTCAGTATTTCGGAATGGTAATGTTCGGTGGTGTACCGTGCCGATTCAACAATGAAACCCGCCGATCCCATAGCAGGGTCACATATACGGTCGTTCAATGTTGGTTTTAGCATTTCCACCATCATACGGATAATGTGTCGGGGTGTACGGAATTGTCCGTTTGTACCACTGACCGCCATTTTGCCCAAAATATATTCATACACATCGCCCATGGAATCTTTATCGTTCAAATCCAAATCGTTGATACCATCTACAATTCGGGCAAATGTCCGTTCGTTGGGAATCATAAAGATGGTACCCTTCATAAACTTGCTGTACGAACTATCTTTTCCGGTACTTATGTTTTGGATAAACACAAACACATCGTTGCGAACGGTGGACAACATAGTGGTTGTATCAAAGTTTTTGAATACACTCCAGCGTAAATCATTGTAAGGAACTTCTTTGTTTGTTTCGGGATTCAACCAATTGCCGGTTTTAAAAACTGCATCCTTCACTCCCACCCCAAACATCTTGGCGTTGGCTTCTTTCTTTAGTTGACTGTCGTCCAGCAGTTTGATAAACAGCAAATACGTCATCTGTTCCAACACGGTGAGCGGTGAAGTTATCCCCGCACTAAAAAAAGTATTCCAAATACCATCAATCTTGTTCTTTACTTCGCCTGTAATCATTGTTTTTGTTTGTTATTGTGAATTAAATATTTCGTTTTAGTTGTGTCTGTTGTTTATTCCATGCAAATAAGGACTTCACTGGCAGTGAAACCCTTTTAGTGAGGGGGTGACTTTGAGTCACCCTCTCACTTGCGCTTATAGATTTATTGTTTTTCATGGCTCACCGGTCGGCTGCCATTATTCAGATAAGATTTTTGCCCACAAAAAAGCGTGAACTAAATCCTTATTCGATGCCGAGGCCCTGAGAAGCCCACCAAAGAAAATAAGTCAAAAGCCCACGCCGTTTGGCGTGAGCATTTTGCTCATTGAATCTTTCTTTGGTTCGCTTAATGAAATTTCTCAGGTTTCGGCATCGCGAACAATAGCAGAATGCTATTTAATTAATATATTGAAAAATTGTTTTGTTTTTTGACCTCCCTCCAACTCCCTCCAAGGAGGGAGAGCTCTGGCATAAGAGGCTTTGCTCATTTAATAATGTTTGTATTTTGATTTATTTTAAATTTTTAATCAGTCGCACCGAATTTATTTTACCCGATGTTCCCCTCCTTGGAGGGGTTAGGGGAGGTCTTCTTGAAAGCTTACTCGTTTTAATAAGTATTTTTTATTTGTTCAGTGCAAAGATATAATTTTTCCTGATTAACAACTAATTTTTCAGAGCGCTTTTTCAAAAACATTTGTTTCCTGAATTAGCATGTCACACACTTTTGTACGCTACATTAACATGAAATCAGGTATGACACGAACAAATGTACCGTACATTGGCATGAGAATTAACAGGTCACGCCTTTTTGTACGCTACATTAACATGAAAACAGTCGTGTCACACACTTTTGTACGGTACAATATTAATGAAAGTAGCTTGTCCCGGACCTTAGAAGCTTACAAAAGGATGAAACAAGCCGTGTCGCAGTTGTTTGTACGCTACATTTTTTTGTTTCGGTCGGTGATTCAGAACTTCGAACGCTTCGATTACTTGATTCTGACTATGTTTATGTGCTTCGAACACTTCAATGATTTGATGCAGGAAGAAGTACAAAGCCCTGAAATGTTCATTTGGATGGTTCAGCGTGCATGTTCACGCTTTTTTTGTGGACAAATGCTCACGCTAAACGGCGTGGGCTTTTGAATTATTAATCATTGAAGGGAAGTCTTAAACAATGAATTAACGCCAGTGAAGAGGTATTGCACAGCAACTGAAAAAATATTGCAATAGAAAAATAGTTAAAATTGTCGATAACTTCTTCTTAAATGGTTGAAAATTTCAACAAAACAATATTATATTTGCAGACGTATTAATAACGTAAAATTAAATCCGATACAATATGAAACGCATCGGGATGTTATTAATCAAAAATAAAAAAGCGGTCTTTGACGTAATGAGGTTAAACGTTTCGGTAAGCCCGAAAATATAATAACGATTCACTTTTATTGTGTTCCGGTATTAGCATCTGTTTAACCGAACAATTGCATGATTCATGCAGGGTTCGGAGCAATGGATGTAACAGGTTATTCTCCAGGCTTCCGAAATGTCATTTACGATGAAAACCGCGAAATAATTAGTATTAAATTTTAAATTTTAGAAAAATGAAAAAGGTAATTTTTATAATTGTTTCATTTTCCCGCTTATGGAAAAATGAATTTCGCGTGTTAGTAAACAAAGTTGTTAGTGTATTGGATCAGTTCGACCCCGCAGCACTGCATTTGAAGTTTGTGTATGATAAACTTGTAGAAGTACAGGAAGAAAATTACGCAAAATGCAGGTAGCTCAGGGTAAACATCTGTTGTCCAAAGATCTGTCGGAAAAAAGAAAAAACCGCAGGAAATTGATTCGAACCCTGGTTTCACAAATCAGGGTGCTGAATTCGGCCAATGCTGTGTATGCAATTCCTCAACTGGATGTAGTTACATCCTTTGTGGTTCGCTATCTGAATCCGATAGTAAAGGTAAATTCAACCGTTCAAACCGACGTGTTGGAGGAGATGTTTTCGACACTGAATGGTGACAGCACCCTTCAGACTGCAATCGAAACATTGAATATGAAAACATCCTTCGACGAACTTAAGGTATTACAGCAAAGTTTCACACAAACTGAAATGGAGCGTATGAATACTCGAATCCGTCGACTGGTAGTTACCACCGACGTGAGAGCCAATGCCGAAAAAGCATTGCATAATCTGATGAAGGAAATTGAACTGTCGCAGTTGAAATATCCGGAGTTGGATTACAGTCTGATGATTGAAAAGTTGAATGAACTATTTACGTTTTACATGGCACAAGCCAAAACACGTACAACTATTCGTAAACAAAATGCCTCTGGAAAAGTAAGTACTATAAAAACAACGACAACCGCAGAGAACGGGAATTCAAGTGCGGCTGCCAGCTAGTTGTAGTGCATACAATCTTTAATTAAAAAGCCTCGTATACCTGTTTACGCGGCTTTTTTTTGTCGCCAAATATTCTGCCGCATCAAACACGATTCAAATATACAGCATATATACATACATTGTACACAAGTTCAGTATTTGATTATAATCGTTGTTACAACATATAATGCAATATTATTCTGAATTACAATGAAATACGTGGATTTAGTGTGCAGTTAAAAAAACTTAACGTCACTGACTTTAACCTGATAAAAAAAAGAAGCTCATTTCTGAACTTCCTTCTGTGTAGCGGGAACGAGAGTTGAACTCGTGACCTCCGGGTTATGAATCCGACGCTCTAACCAACTGAGCT
>CAIKVR010000129.1 GCA_903830915.1 uncultured Bacteroidales bacterium | reverse complement strand
GTTCAGACGTGTGCCTTCCGATCTCATTAGAAGTTCAAGGAACTGTTGGTACACCAATTACTGTTGCAGGAAGTGTTTATAACTATACTCCTACTACATCGGGTACAGTTCGATTTTCTCAAAAGAAAGGAATTGTTTACGTTTATGAAGGTAATGTGTATATGACAAAACTAACACCCTCATATTACCCAACCATAACTGATGCAGATGTAGCTACAAATACAAGCAATTTATTGCGAAATGCAAGTTTTGAAACGGCTGGAACTTTAGTCAGTGGCACAAATTATAATTTTGGAGCTCCATGGGTTACAAATGTAACAGTTGCAGCAAGTGGTGGTATTAGATTTGCAAATAGTACTGCCGGAAATGTCAATGGTATTTGGGAATGTGTTTGGAGAGGTACAGCAAATACTAATTATTTTGCGCAACCTTTAACCACAACAATAAAACCAAACACAACTTACAAAGTAATTGTGAACCAACTTGCAGGATCAAATTCTTATGCCAATTTTAATTTTGGACTTGGTTCGACAGCAAATGGTATGGAATATACTTCTCAAGTTATTTCACTTGGAAATGGGAAAAATGGAACTTGGTCTACAATTTTGACTACACCAGCTAGTGGTATTAATGCTACTTCTTATTTTACTATTAAGAATACTGCAACAAATACCGCTACTCCAGCTACTCAGACTGATGCTCTAACACAAATGGATTATATTGCATTAGTCGAAAATAATGCTACTGCAACTCCAGGGATTACAGGAGTGTCATCTGCAACATTTTTGTCTGGAACTGCTTATGCCCCTGAAAATATAGCTATTAATTTCTCTGCTGGCGATTATTACGATATGGCATCGTATATAACAAATCCAAGTTTTGAAGATTCACAAACAAACCAAACTGCAACTATTCCTGGCTGGACAAATACCTATTTTGTAACTCAAAATAATGTTCCAGGTCAGACATGGGTAAAAGACGGTAATATGTATACTGAGAAGTGGATTGCTTCAGGATCGAATTTAGCGGCAGGATTGATGAGTCAAACTATTAGCAGTATACCGAATGGCCGCTATAGATTGACAGTGTTAGCTCATGCTATTCAGCAGAGTAATGTAGCCCTTGTTACAACCGGAGCATCTGTTTTTGCAGGAGCATCAAGCACAGCAATTAATGTCGGTGGTACTTATACGGTAGATAATTTAGCTGTATTATCCGGCTCGTTAAATATTGGTTACCAACTAGTTGCTCCAATAACCTGTAACTGGACAGGATTCGACAATTTTAAATTGTATTATTTGGGTGCTATCACTGATCCGGCACTTACAGCACCCCAAACTACAGTTGCACTTACTACAACAACCAATTCAGCTACTATTGAGTTAACTGGAGCAAATCTAACTTCTGATGTTACTATTACAGTTCCTTCAAGTCATATTACGTTAAGCGGAACTAATGTTACCGGTACTTCACCAAATTATACCATTGCTCTAGCTAGTGCCAATCAACTTAATGCCATTACTGTAAGTTGGGATAAAGTCGCAAATGTATCTGGAAATATAAGTTTTACAAGCGGTACAGCGTCAAAAACAGTAGCCGTAACAACTTCAGATGTTGAAACAGTGGCCATCTCTGGTATTACATTAAGTGCTGGAACATTAAATACTCCATTCGCATTAGGAACAACTACTTATACAGTTAAAGCTCCTGCTGATGCAATTAGCACCACAGTAACAGCAGTTACAATTCCTACTATAGCAACAGTAACTAACAATGGAACTACTATTAATGCGTCTACTCCAAGCGTAGTTTTAACAGGTAATTCTTACAATGGAGCAAGTCATACAGCAGACTATACTTTTAACTGGGGTGGTAACTACACTTTCGCTGATTGGGCTGCTAATGGATCAACAGATGCTAGTTTATCAATACCAACCAATTATGGCTGGTCAGCAACACCAACATTAACATGGCAACCTGCAAATACATCTGGTAATGTTAGATATATGGATTTAGTTGCTGGAGCAAACGCTGGAATTGTTGGTATAACCTATACTTATAGTGGTAGCAATTATTCAGGTCGTATCATGTTTGTTCGCTGGGATGGTTCTGCTGCACGTGTTTACAGCTATCCTGTATATTTGGAAGCATGTAAATCCTATAATTTTGCCGGAAAAGCTGCATGGAACTCTGTTGCAACAGCAGCAACTTTAACTTTTAAAATTAATACAGCTAAGGATAATACCGGTACAAATTATGCAACCGGAACAACTGTAACAACTACTGCCGGAGCATTAATCGATGCAAGTATCAACTCATTTACAGTTCCAGTAACAGGAGTCTATTACCTAACAGTTACATCTTCAACTGCCTCATTATGTGCTCTTGCAGATTTAGCTTTGACAACAAATTTAACCCCGGCTTTCTCAGTGTCAAAGACTTACGAATACTTTGATAATTCTGCATTAACTCAATCATTCACAGTTCAGGGTAATGCACTTGTAAGTGATATTACGTTGTCTGCACCAGCTGGTATTAGCCTCAACAAAACAGCAATTACAGCTGCAGAAGCACAATGTGGTGTTACAGTTACTGCAACTTATGATAATTCAGTATCTATAGCGGATGGTTCTATTACTGTTGCCAATACGGAATTTAGCAAAACGATTATTATCGATGCTGTTAAAAATAACCTGATTGGAAGTTGGGATGGCAACGGAAGTATTGATGCAACAGCGTCTATTCCTACTGCCAGCGGATGGTCAAGTACAGGCACTGTGAATTGGGTAGCAGCTAACCTTGCAACTGTAGGTTCAATACGTTATATTGATGCTCCTGCAAATTACACATATAATACTTTACCTTATCTTGGACGTATTCTTTATTTACGTTGGGATGGAAATAATACTCTTGGAGTTGCCGGAGTCTTTGCATTACCAGTTACATT
>CAIKVR010000128.1 GCA_903830915.1 uncultured Bacteroidales bacterium | reverse complement strand
GGTAACGCGCGTAGTCGTCCCCTTTGGGGTCAACCAGTACCGGTTTGCCTGGAGTTGCAATGCTGCCAGTGAAGTAGCTGTTGCCGCTTTATTGTCGTATCGGAAGAATTTTATCAACATTGGCACAATAACCAGTCCTCCACCTTTGCCAAATAGTCCGGCAAAAACTCCTGCTGCTACTCCCAGCAAAATAAATTGCCAGAAATGATATTGAACAGCTTCGGGTATCAGTGGGTTTTCGGGCGTGGTTTCACTTTTTTTACGGAGCAATTCGGGAATATCCAGATACCCAATGGCCACATAAAGCAAAATGGCGGCATAGAGTTTCGAAAGTATTTTCACATCGATTGTAACGGCCAGCTCAGCTCCGAAATACGAACCCGAAAGCAATCCCAACGATATCCAGAGCGCATTACGAACGTTGATAAATCCAGCTTTATAGTAAGCAATAACTCCAAGCACCCCCACAGGCAACAACATGGCTGCCAGCGAAGTGGCATTGGCATTGAGTATTCCCATGCCAAAAAATGCAATCAGCGAAGGAACCATTATTATTCCGCCGCCAATTCCAAACAAACCTGACATAATGCCGGCACAAATACCAAGTAATAAAAATGCTAATTCCATTTGTGTTATTTATGTACTGCAAAAGTAATCATTAAAAACCAATTTTATTAAAATGCTGTCCATCCTAAAATGCAAAAAGGGGAAACAACCCTAATTGTTCCCCTTTGATTTGTTCCAGCGGGGCACGACTTTAAGTCGTACTCCCACTAAGAATTGATAGCATCAAAATCTATTTTAACCCCAATTTAGCACTAAATTCAAATTCTGATTTCTCACCTTTTATATGAACAACATATAAACCTGCTTTTAAATTCCCTCTGTCCAACACTACAGTATTTCCAATGAATGATTCCCGACGGACTTCGTTTCCATTCAAATCATGAATACTTATATCAAATTTAGCTTGTTCAGCGATATTAGGTAGTTCTACTACAAAGTGATTAGTGGCAGGCTGTGGATAAACCAATGCTTTGAGTAATATTTGTGGATTCTCTACAGTTGTTATCGGACAATTAGTCAAACTCACATTAAGCTTATTTCCATTCATGCCATTTTGTTGGTAACAAGCAGATTGAGTTACACCGGTAATGTCAACTGTTTGTGGCGACCCGGCTTTACTGAAAATCACATTTACGGTGGTAATAGACGATGCAAATGTATATGAATACCAGCCGTTCCCAATGTCTGTCATGGCAGTTCCCGGCCATGAACCAGCTATAGCTGTACTAGCTCCGGTCCATGCATAAACCGAAACTGCGGTTGTACCCCAATCGGTCGGTTTTTTAAACGAAACGGTTATTCCTGTTGGAGCTACAGTTCCAACCGTAAAAGTAGCGGTATAGATTGCATCGCTCAAAAAATCAGCACTATCCAAAATCCGATAAGTAAATGAACCTGTAGCAGTTCCTGCAGTATATGAAAGCTGAGTGACATCTGTTATTAGTTGATTAATTATCACTGGAGTATTATTCGCAACAAGACTTCCGTAAGTTGGAACTGAAAGCACTTTAATACCTTTGAAAGTATTAGAAACGGGACTGCTAAACCCAAAATCGACCGAAGTAAAAGTATAAACCTGACTTGCTGTAAGTGTTTTGCTGATGTTTTGTCCAAGTGGGTTATTGGTTGCAACCGGTGTGACAGTAATCAGATAATTACTACCACCATTATTGTCCCAGTTGCCGGAACCAAGATTAATTACAAAATTAATGGTACTTACAACCTGTGCCGGATTGTTGAATGGACCAAGTGTTACCTGCCATACTCCGTTTACAAGTGTAAATGGTGTTTCCACAGCTCCACCGGTTGAAGTTACAGTTCCCGCAGGTTGATAGGCTGCGTTTGCAGTTGTCCAGTTATTCACACCCCAATGCAAAAACGAAGCAGCAGTGGCATTTTTACAGGCGATTGTAATTGTTTGTGCTGATGTGGGAGAGGTTGTTGGTATCCATGTCACATTTCCGGTCGTTCCACCATTATCACCAGTTCCATTGCTCACGTACACGTGTTGAATCGGACTGCGGAAGATATTTCCTTTGGTGTCAACAGCTTCTACATAATAATCTACCAGCGTATCTTTCAGGTTTTTAATTTCGGCATAACACAAATCTGCTTTAGCTTGAGGAAGAATAAAAAAGTTTAATTCCGGATCATTTGTCGGGTCGGCAGCCATTGGTTTGCGCGTCATGGCAATATCCTGCCATGAAGTAACATCAGCACCTCCGGCATAAGTTTCATTTTGAGTATTATCCATCGAATTTACACCATTCAAATCAGTACGGTATTTCAATGTTACCGATGTCAGTCCGCTTACGTCATAAGCATAGGTCCATACATGAAAATCTGACGAATAGTTTACTTTTTTATAGCCTGTAGTTGGACCAAAACCTATACTCCCCGGATTATACGGAAAACGCTGCGGAATAAAAACTGATGGAGGTGTGTTATCAACTCCCGGGTGTGCATTAATCACGTTCTGAGCATAAGTAATAGCAATATTTCCTGTCATTGATGCCTTTACCTCCATGTCCTCTGCTTTACCATAATACATAAAACCGGAATTCAATCCACCAAAATAGAAATGCCATGCTTTTTCAGCATTTGTTGCCGAAGTTCCACCGTCTGCAATTTTATCTGTGCGTAAATTGCCACCTTCAAGGTCTTCGGCCATTGTTACATAATTTTCAGTTGCGGTAATTACTGCCCAGTTGCGGGCATCTTCTGTCCAACCATCGGGATTGAACCGATAAGTTGTTGCATCATAAAGTGGCCATAACCAGTTTATAAACTGCGGATGTCCCCAGTCGCTGGCGGCATTAACCCACGCACCATCTTCCACATGCACAATATCGGTTGCCGGAACAGGATGGTTGCTCAGAAACTGCTGAATGGTGGTTGGCTCATATCCGGCACTGGCAGCTGCATGACTAAAACCGGTTACCGATTCGTTGTAATAACTGCTTCCACCACCCCAGGCGTTATCGCCGTCATGAGCCATCAGCACAATTGATGGCTGGGTAGTACTGCTGTAAGGCTCAATATTCGTTGATATATCGCCTGTTCCGTGTGTCCCAAAACCGTCTAAGTAACTGATATAATTACACATTGGTATCACATCAATTTTATAGGCTGTTCCAGTTGAAGGATCTACATATTGTGCTTTGTGTGCTTGATAACAATAAGGTGCTGCCAGCAAACTTCCTCGTCCATCAATCGTTCCTGTAAACCAGTTGTTTCCTGTTGCAGTTACAATGTCGGCTTTGTTGGGAGCTTCAATGTTACCGGTAATATTGTAGGGATGAACGTAATCGGAGAGTGTCCGTGCTAAATGACTGTTTGCCACCACCGACCATTGAATGCCACAATCGACCAGACTTTTTATAATTCGTTCCGAAAAAGCACATTCTGCCGGCCAGTAGCCCTTGGAAGTATAGCCGTAGTATTTATTGGCAACATATTGATGTGCTTTGATTTGTTTTACCAGCGTTCTGTCACTAACTAAGGGTGAAAGTGCATGGTCATTAGTGAAGCAAACAATGTCAAGTCGTGGAAATCCACCCGAAGTTTTCAGCGCGTTGGCTTCTTTGTATGGATTCATCCAGCCTGATGAGTAACCCCATTGATTTTTTAATCCGAGTGATTGAATGTTTTCCATCAATCCGCCTGAAATGCTAAGTTGAGCACCTGCATTGCTTATGTCTTTAATTGCATTTACAGCATCTCTTGGTGTAAACTGATAGGCATTGATGCGGTCTGCCAGATTAAAAATGCTTTGTAAATCGTTTGTTGGATGAGGAACAGTGCTGCCCGGATACATATTTCCGCCGTTCGATTTAAGTCGTTGAGATTCTTCTACATATTGTTTTGAATCTGGTTTGTCTACACTTTTTTCAGCCCAGTAGTCAGGTTGATCCATGTGCCAAAGGTAAGTGGTGTGGATTTTTTGCGCTGAAAGCGAAGAAATGAAAAACAGTACACTTAAATAGCAAAGTGATAGTTTTGAATTCATAAATATTTGATTTTCGGGTTGTGAATCGCAAATATACAGATACAAAACAGTCTTAAAATTCAAACGACTTCTATTTCATTAATTTTCTTATGCAAACGTTTGTAATTTAATGGTTATCAAATCAGTAGCCAATCGTCTGAGCCAGAATAAATTTATAATTTGAATCCAAATACATTGTTTTAAGTAATTCAACTTCTTTTGCTCCAGCGCGCACTACGCATTTTAACCCTTCTGAAGCACAATACAAATAGACATTCTGTCCGCAATAACCCGAATCCATCATTGCCATTGAAAAATTGTCGGTTGAATTTCTTGCTTTAGCAATAAAAAGCAAATTCAGCGGAGCAGTGTCAACAAAAGTTTGTTTACCGGCCAAACTACGGAAATCACCTTTCACAACCGGTTCCAGTTGATGTTTATGAGGGTTATAAAAGTAAATTCCGATGGTCAGCACCGCATAAGTTCGCAGTGGATATTGACCCATAGCAGAAGGGACGGTACGTTTTCCATTTGAGCGGTTAATTCCGTTGGCTACCCACAGAATCTCAGATAAATGTTTCAGCGAAAGATTCTTTGAGTCGAATTTTCGGTCTGTTTTGCGATGTAAAATTGTCTGCATAAGTGGTTTCCCACCTAAAGTATCCGGTGCGAGTAGTTTAATCGTATCGAAAGTAGTCAGTTCCATTGGAACATTTAATTTATCAACTTCAATTTTCAAGGGTTTCTGTGCCAATGTCAAACTTACGACAAACACAAAGAAAATAACTAATAACTGTTTCATAATCGACATTTGGATTAATGTTACTTTAACTGCAAATTTACAACATTTTACCATACTTTTGTGTTTAAAATTAGATTAAAACTAAAACAAAACAATAAAGTGAGCTATATTCCTGCAAAACCAACTAAACTTGGACTTATCCGCTTGACAAACATAGATCTATGTGAAATAATACCTTTCATTGATTGGGGATTTTTCTTTATGGCATGGCGCATGTCGGGTAAATATGAAGGAATCGAAACAGTTCATGATTGTATTTCTTGTAAAACGAGCTGGCTTCACCAGTTTCCGCTTGCCGACCGCCCCAAAGCTGAAGAAGCACTGAAACTTTATAAAGATGCGCAGGAAATGTTACGCCAAATGATTGACGAAAAAATTGTCTCAGTTCATGCCAGTTTTGGTGTTTTTCAGGCTTATGCCATGGACGATGATATTTTTATTGAAAATGCAGATGAAACCATTACGTTGCCCATGCTTCGTCAGCAACATGCGGCTACCGATGGATTTTGCTATTCGCTGGCAGACTTTGTTGCACCTGAAAATGACTATGTAGGCGCATTTGCAACGACAATTCAGGGCGTGGAAGCTTTTGCCGAAACTTTTGACAAAGACGATGATGTGTATCACTCAATTCTCGCTAAAACGCTATCCGACAGACTTGCAGAAGCTGCTGCCGAATGGATTCACTACAAAGTTCGTAGAGAATACTGGGGTTATGCCCCCAACGAAAGTCTATCAATAAAAGAAATGCTTAAAACTCAATACAGTGGCATTCGCCCGGCTGTAGGTTACCCATCATTACCCGATCAGTCTATTATTTTTGAATTAGAACCCCTTCTGAAATTCAGCGAAATAGGCATACAACTTACAGAAAATGGAGCCATGTTCCCCAATGCTTCCGTGTGCGGATTATATTTTGCTCACCCAAAATCGAAATACTTTATGATTGGTAAAATTGACGAACATCAATTCTTAAATTATGCCCATCGATGCGGAAAATCTCCCGATGTACTACGTAAATGGTTGGCAGCTAATTTGTAAAAAACTATTTTTCAAAGCTGCCAGAACGGGGATCTACGTAAAAGCAATTGCTGTTTTTAGAATCGCTCCGACCCAATACTAACCTTGCCAATAGTTATATATTTTAATATATAAGCACTTAAGTCTTTATCTTCCGTAAAACAAAAATATACTCAACGTAAAAGTACCTATGTGTGACACTTAGGAACGTTGCATAACATACAATCCCGGTTTTCCTCATTCTAAAAAATGAAATGGGAAATAGGAAGAGTTTGGAAAATCATTATAAAAATCTAGATGATACAACTGAACAAGGCTGTAAACAATATGAATTCAAGCTCATACAACTCTAAAAAAAAACAGCTTTTATTTGCAATCCATTTGCCTATAAAAAATATTTGTTGTAATTTTGAGCCACATTTAAACCAATGTCTTATGGTGTAATGGTAGCACTGCAGTTTCTGGATCTGCCTGTCTAGGTTCGAATCCTGGTAAGACAACAATCAGATTTTTAAATCCCTGATAATCAAACAAGATTGTCAGGGATTTATGGTTTTTTAAGGAAGTTACTACAAAAAAAATTGAGTAAATCTATGTTATATAGCATTTAGTAAAATTAATTGAAAATATGAAATAACATGAGTTTAAACAAATTTCAATAATTATCATTTACAATTCTTCATAAACCACAAATTATTAATTCGTACTTGAACTACTTTTGCAGAACTTTTCTTTAGCTTGAATGAAAAAACTCTTTCCATATATTTATCTGCTTAATATCTTGTTTTTCGTTGCATGCGATGACATGAAAGACGTGCCTACACCTGTGGATTTACCGTCTACTCCGGGCGAGACAGGCAAAATGTACCTGCTTTCTGAAGGACTTTTCAATATGAATAACAGCAAGTTAAGCCTGTTGAATTTCGACAATCACACGCTGAATTCCGATTATTTTCAGTACGTGAACAATCGTAGTATGGGTGATACCGGCAACGACATGAAAGTGTATGGAAGCAAGTTGTGGGTAGTGGTAAATGTGTCGTCGCAGGTAGAAGTAATAGATTTAAAATCGGGAATCTCTTTGAAACGCATACCTTTTTTCAATAGTAATAATATAGCTCGTCAACCCCGTTATATAACTTTCTCAGGAAATAAAGCGTATGTTTGTTCGTTCGATGGAACGGTAGCACGTATTGATACAGCTTTGCTGTCTATTGAAGCCGTTACAAATATTGGGCGTAATCCGGATGGCATTACGGCAGCAAATGGAAAATTGTATGTTTCCAATTCGGGCGGACTGGATATCCCTGATTATGATAATACTGTTTCTGTGGTCGATTTGAGTTCATATACTGAATTAAAAAAAATTAAAGTCGGAATTAACCCATTTAAACTGGACGCTGATAGTCAGGGAGATGTGTATTGTGTGGTTCGTGGAAATAATGCTGACATTAAAGGCAGTTTCTGCCGTATTAACAGCCATACTGACCAAGTGGTTCAGATTTTCAATCTGCCAGTGATTGATTTTACGATTAAAAATGACACAGCATATCTATACAACTTTGATTATACAAACAATTCATATTGGGTCAAAACTTTCGACTGCAAAACCGAACAAATCATTTTCGATGAATTTATTACTGATGGAACTATAATGGAACGACCTTTTGGTATTTATGTCCATCCCACCAACGGCAATGTGTACCTTACCGATGCGCGCAATTACACCACTAAGGGCGATTTGTTATGTTTCAACCGAAAAGGGAAATTGTTGTATAAAGTTGAAAGTGTTGGTTTGAATCCAAATGCAATTGTTGCAATTCCGTGATATTTACTTCCGATGGAAATGATATTACTCCTTTCAACTGCGTAGCGTAGTATCAGCGAAGCAAATAACGCCCAAAGGGCTAATATCACAAGAAGTGTAAATATCAGCGACGTGAATTATTTTTTTAGGTTAATGCTTGCTTATTTCGAGAATAGTGATTAGATTTGTAGCCTGACACAAAATTAATCGTTATGAAGCAGGAACCCAAAGAACAACGGTCGCTTTTCCCCGAAGAGTGTCTGTTACGCGAAATAGCCCGCCAACCCCGTTTATCTATCGGAATCCCGAAAGAAAATATTGACCTTGAAACACGTCTGGCATTAACGCCCGAAGGAGTGGGTATACTAACCGAAGAAGGGCACAGCATTTATGTTCAACGCAGTGCAGGTGAAGGGATGACTTATTCCGACCTCCAGTTCAGCGAAGCCGGAGCTTTTCTGGTTGACAGTAACTCGGAGGTTTATGGTGCAGATATCGTATTGAAAATTGCACCACCTACTATTGCCGAATTAAATTGTATGCAGGATAGATCCACCATCATGTCTATGCTCCAACTTTCTAATCTTTCAGCAGATTGTATTAAACTGATGATGAGTAAAAAGTTGAATGCTATTGCTTATGAGCTGATTAAAGATGAGCAAAAAGCGTTTCCGGTAGTTAGTTCCATCTCCGAAATTGAAGGAAGTACAGCCATAAATGTAGCTGCTGAACTAATGAGTAATGAGCGTGGTGGCAAAGGACTTTTATTAGGAGGAATTGCCGGAATTACACCCACTGAAGTAATTATTTTGGGAGCAGGAATCACCGGAACAGTAGCTGCCCGAACAGCACTAGCATTAGGAGCACAAGTAAAAATTTTTGATCACGATATCAATAAACTTCGTAAAATTCGTCACTATCTTGGACAGCAGGTTTTTACTTCGGTCATTCAACCATCGGTACTTATCAAAGCACTTGCTTCAGCCGATGCTGTAATTGGGAATCTTCGTTATATAAATGGTTCTGAAAGATTTATGGTCTCAGAAGATTTGGTAAAAACCATGAAATCTGGTTCTATTATAATCGATATGAGCGTTGATCAGGGTGGATGCTTTGAAACATCGGAATGTAGAACTCTGAAAAATCCCGTTTTCGAAAAACATGGAGTCATACACTATTGCGTTCCAAATATTTCTGCAAGAGTAGCGCGCACTTCATCCATGGCTCTGAGTAATATCTTTGCTCCCATTCTGCTGAAAATTGCACATTCTGGAAGTGTGAATTCTGCTATAAGCGAAAGTTCCGGTTTCCGCCACGGTGCTTATATATATGGTGGGATGTTGGTAAATAGGCTGATTGGAGATTATTATGGTATTGCTGCAAATGATATTGGCTTGTTACTTGCCGGATACTAATCAATTATTCACGATTAATAATTTGCTTAAATCAATCTGAAAGCCATTTATAGAGAAGTCCAACGTTTTTTATTATATTTGCATCTCAAATTAAGTCACTGAAGTTGCAGCATCTTGTTAACTGCTAACCGCTAACTGTAAACTGTAATTGAATTTCCATGTCTCAAATCCAACCCGAACCGATAAGTGAAGATGATCAGATTCAACAGGAATTTGAAGCATTGCTTGAGGATTACCGTAAAACGAATCACCGCCAGAAAATAGAGCTGATTACCAAAGCGTTTAATTTTGCAAAGACAGCCCACAAAGGTATCAAACGGCGTTCGGGAGAACCGTACATCATGCATCCGCTCGCAGTGGCACGCATTGTGGTAAAGGAAATCGGTCTCGGTTCAACTTCTATTTGTTCGGCATTGTTGCACGATGTGGTTGAAGATACAGATTATACGGTTGAAGATATAGAAAACCTGTTCGGACCTAAAATTGCTCAGATTGTTGATGGTCTGACTAAAATTTCTGGAGGTGTATTTGCTGAAAAAGCATCGGCGCAGGCCGAAAATTTCCGTAGGTTGCTCATTACCATGTCTGAAGATATTCGGGTAATCCTGATAAAAATTGCCGACCGCCTTCACAACATGCGTACACTGGGGTCTATGCCACCGGCCAAACAATATAAAATTGCAGGCGAAACTCAGTATATCTATGCTCCCCTAGCCCACCGTCTCGGACTTTTTCGCATAAAAACCGAACTCGAAAACCTCAGTTTTAAATTTGAACACCCCGACACTTTCAAAGAAATAGAAGACAAGCTGGCTGTGGATGAAAAAGCCAGAAATCTGTTTTACGATGAATTTTCAGAACCAATTTTCAATAAACTGACCGAGCTCGGGTACGAATTTAAGCTCAAAGCACGTATCAAATCCGTTTATTCTATATGGTTGAAAATGACAACCCGAAACATACCTTTCGAAGAAGTTTACGACATACTGGCCGAACGTATCATTTTCACGCCACGCGATGGCATGAGTGAGAAAGACCAGTGTTGGATGCTTTATTCGGCTATCACGGGCATTTACAAACCACATCCGGAACGTATTCGCGACTGGATTAGCACTCCCAAAGCAAATGGCTACGAAGCACTTCATGTCACTGTTATGGGTCAGGGTGGCCGTTGGGTGGAAGTCCAAATCCGCAGCAAACGCATGAACGATATCGCCGAGAAAGGTCTGGCTGCACACTGGAAATACAAATCGGGTGAACGCGATGAATCGGAACTGGATAAATGGCTGAAAACCATCAAAGAATTGCTTGAAAATCCGGAACCGAACGCCATCGATTTCATGGATACATTCAAACTGAACCTTTTTGCTTCAGAAATTTTCGTATTTACCCCCAAAGGTGAAATTAAAACCATAGCGCAAGGAGCAACAGCACTCGATTTTGCCTACACCGTTCACTCAGAACTTGGGAATCATTGCATTGGTGCTAAGGTAAATCACAAACTTGTTCCGCTTAATTACAAACTCAATAGCGGTGACCAGATTGAAATTCTGACTTCCCGGAAACAAACTCCACAACCTGAATGGCTTGATTTTGTTTCAACTGCCCGTGCCAAAACAAAACTTCGTAACCTATTTAAAAAAGAAGAAAAAACATTTGCTATAGAGGGTCAAAAAAAGATTGAAGAGGCTTTAACAAAAATAAATCTACTTCCTGACAATGAAAATATTGTTCCCATTCTCAGGTATTTCAATTTTACTCAACGAAATGAGTTATACACTCAGGCCGGAAAAGGCACACTCGATTTGAATGAACTTGAAAAAATATTTTTCAAACCGAAAACAGAAAATGTTATCGTAAAATACCTGAAAATGCCTTTTGTAGGTGGTTTCTCAGACAATAAACAAACTATAGCACCAGTTTCTGCCGACAACAAGGTTGACCGCAAAAAAACCGTAAAACTAACAGACGAGAATGCAGGCAAAACCTATATTTTGGGCGATTGTTGCCAGCCTATTCCGGGCGATGATGTGTTGGGTTATGTTGACGAATCGGAAAAAGTAATTGTGCACAAACGCCAATGCAAAGTGGCTGCCAAACTTAAAAGCAGTTTTGGAGAGCGCATTGTATCTGTCGATTGGGCTACACACAAAATCCTCTCATTTGTACAGGTAATCGAAATAAGAGGTATTGATAAAAAAGGTGTTTTGATTGAAATTCTGAAAGTTATTTCGGAAGGTTATGGAGTGAATATCAATAAAATGAATATAGAAACCAATGCCGGTATGTTTGTAGGTCGCTTCTACATTTATGTTCACGACACAGAAGACATAAACAATCTTTGCAAAAACATTATCAAAATCAAAGAAATTAAATCCGTACATCGGGTTCAGGAATAATTCTATAAGTTTCAGAAACAACAAATGGCGGATTTTCACCCGCCATTTATTGTTTTCAAAACTCTTTATCACTTCGTTTTATTTATAATCTGAATCACGCTTTGATTATGATTATCAGTTAGGTTATGCCTTACCAACAACGCTGTCGACATACTTGAAACAGCGAGTTTAATCTCAGGACTGATATCATCTCTCATCCATACCCTTCCATCATTAAGACATGAAACTGCTCCAACAGACTGTCCGTTCAGAAAAAACTCAAAACCAATAAATTCCATTTGCATCCAATTAGCCTGACCCTCAACCTGATTTACTCCTCGAATTAAAATCTCATTCCCATTTTGGTCTTTAGCGTTTCCACACACTTTGTTGTCCGACATTCTCGATTCCATATTATAAATGATAAAATCCCAGTAATTACCTGATACATCAAAAGGAATAATTGTACCTGCAAATGTATTTTTATAATCTAAGGAATAGTTCAGGAATCCCCTCAACAAAGGCAATTCACTGTTTTCAAATTTTCCTATAGCATAAACGTCTGCCTGCAATTTTTCGGCTGTGTACTGAGTAAAACTTAGTTTTTCATGTGCATTTTTAAACTTTACGACAAAAGGTATTTCCACTTTGGTTGTCCAGCCTCTTTTAATTTTTGAAGTAGAATAATCACCGTAACTAATTACCTGATTAAATTGCCACCCTTGACGACCCTTAACATCGAAAACCGTGGTGTTTGATTTTAATTCGGGTGAAAGCAAAAGGTTTGGACTTTTGCATCCTACTAATAGTAGAAGTAATGAGAAGATTGCTAGGTTTTTCATGTTGATAAAATTGATTTGTTTTACATTTTTCGGCAAGAATCCAAAAAACATGCCAAAAAAAATCTGGTATATAACCGCATAAAAAAAGATGCCCCAAACCAGAGCATCTTTTTAAATTATAATTGAAGTTAAAAATCTTAACTATTTGTGCTTCGTGTGTCTTTTACCACCACGTCGTGAGCTCCGCCTTCGATAATGCTGGTCGAAGAAACAAGGGTGATTTTGGCATTCTGTTTCAGGTCATCCAGGTTGATAACGCCGCAACTACCGAGTGTTGATTTTATTTTACCCAATGTAATATCCAGGTTATCTTTCAGTTTTCCGGCATAAGGAACAAAACTGTCCACGCCTTCTTCAAACTTGAGGCTATCGCTGCCACCCATATCGTAGCGTTGCCAGTTGCGCGCACGGTTCGAACCTTCGCCCCAGTATTCTTTCATGTAGTTGCCGTTCACCATAAGTTTGCGGGTAGGACTTTCGTCGAAGCGTGCAAAATAACGTCCCATCATGATGAAATCAGCTCCCATTGCCAATGCCAGAACTATATGATAATCCTGCACAATACCGCCGTCGGAACAAATAGGAACATATATTCCCGTTTTTTGGAAATATTCATCACGGGCTGCGGCTACTTCTATCAAAGCCGTTGCTTGTCCACGCCCGATACCTTTCTGTTCACGGGTGATACAGATAGAACCGCCACCTACACCAACTTTTACAAAATCAGCTCCTGCTTCGGCCAAATAAAGAAATCCATCCCGGTCAACCACATTCCCTGCTCCTACTTTTACTTTTTCACCAAATGAAGTTTTAATATATTCAATAGTTTCCTTCTGATAAACCGAAAATCCATCGGAAGAGTCGATACACATAATATCAACGCCTGCTTCAATGAGGGCTGGAACACGTTCAGTATAATCGCGGGTATTGATTCCTGCGCCCACGAGTAGTTTCATGTTGTCGTCCGAAAGTTCATTGGGATTAGCCTTGTGGTTTTCATAGTCCTTCCGGAAAACAAAAAACTTTAGGTTTTGGTCTTTATCAATAATAGGCAAACAATTTAGTTTATGATCCCAGATTATATCGTTTGCTTCTCCAATGGAAATTCCAAATTCACCGGTAACCAGTTTCTCAAACGGAGTCATAAACTCTTTTACTTTCGTTTCAGGATTATCACGGGTTATCCTGTAATCACGTCCGGTTACAATACCCAGCAATTTACCCTGTGAAGTTCCATCCTCGGTTATTCCTATTGTACCGTGTCCCGATCTTTCTTTCAATGTAACCACATCACCTAATGTGTGATTGGGAGTCAGGTTAGCATTACTAACCACGAAACCGGCTTTATAGCTTTTCACCTTGAACACCATTTCAGCCTGCGTTTCAATGCTTTGTGAACCATAAATAAAAGAAAGACCTCCATTGCGTGCCAGAGCTATAGCCATTTTATGGTCGGAAACAGATTGCATAATAGCCGACACAAACGGTACATTTAGAGAAATCGAAGCTTTTTCACCTTTCATGTATTTTACAAGTGGAGTTTTCAATGAAATATTACCGGGATTGCAATCTTTTGTAGTTAATCCCGGAATCAATAAATATTCGCTGAAAGTTCTGGAAATGTCGTTTAATATATGTGCCATGGGTGGGTTGAATAAAAGTTGTGCAAAGATAGCCAAAATTCATTTACCATTCAAATTTTAAAGATTTCCTTTAACCCTATTTCAGCTATTAAACGTATTACTAAGCCATATTTTAAGTTGAATTTAAATTCTTAGTTAGGTGTATGATGTATATTCTGATTTACAACAAAAGTTATTGAATCCTTGAACTTAATTTTCCACCAAGCTACTAAAGTATTATTTTTGTTATTGTTAAGAAGAGTTGTTGTAGATTATCAGACCTATAAATTACGATTAATAATTACTAAAATTCTATTCACATCTTTTCATTTCAGATTTTTAATGATAACTTTGCGAGGCATTTTTTGAATTGAGATACAACAAAACAATAAAAACATCGTTTAAATCCTGATAAAACAGTCAGTGTTAATTCAAAGTTTATAAATCATTTAATTATTTATGAAACGTTCAGTATTAAGTTTAGTTGCTTTTTTTGCATTATCGTCGGGCATTTTCGCCCAAACCTCCGATCCGGTTTTAATGACCATCAACGGTAAACCCGTACTGAAATCGGAATTTGAATACATTTATAACAAAAACAATTCAAACAACTCACTCGACAAGAAAACGCTTGAAGAGTATGTCGATTTGTTTGTAAATTTCAAATTGAAGGTTGAAGAAGCTAAAACACAGGGCATTGATACCACCAAATCATTTATCAACGAACTTTCGGGTTACCGTTCGCAGTTGACAAAACCTTATCTTACAGATTCAAAAGTGGACGATGCTACCTTACGCGAAGCTTACGACCGCTCAAAAGAAGATGTGGATGTGAGTCATATTTTAATCCGCATACCTCAAAATGCAACTCCTGCCGATACGCTTAAAGCATGGAATGAAATTAATACTGTATGGAAACGGGTTCAGAAAGAAGACTTTACTAAAGTGGCTAAAGAAACTTCTCAGGATCAATCGGTTGAGCAAAATCAGGGACATATTAGCTGGATTTCAGCTTTTCGTACCGTTTATCCTTTCGAAACAGTAGCCTATAACACCGCTGTTGGAACTATTTCAAAACCGGTTCGTACAGCTTTTGGTTACCATGTACTGAAAGTTCATGGTCGTCGTAGTTCGTTAGGCGAAGTATTGGTATCGCATATTATGATTTTCACGTCGAAAGGTGAAGATGCTGTAAACAAAAAAGCAAAAATATCAATAGATTCTATTTATCAACGCCTGAAAGCAGGTGACGATTTTGGAACACTGGCTAGTAAACACTCGATGGACAAAGGTTCGTCAGTAAAAAATGGTGAACTTCCATGGTTTGGTACCGGACGTATGGTTCCTGAGTTTGAAACCGCAGCATTTGCACTAAAAGACAAAGGTGATTATTCTGAACCAATACAATCGGCTTATGGCTGGCATATTATTAAATTAATCGACAAAAAAGGATTGGCTTCGTACGATGACCTGAAAGCTGAACTTGAACGAAAAATCAAACGTGACGAACGTGCAAACCGTGGTCAGCAAGCATTTTTGGCAAAATCAAGAACTGAAAATAATTACAAATTAGATGCTGCCAACCTGAAAGAATTCTACAAAGTATTGGGAACTCGCAAACTTGCAGATTCAGCATTTATTGCCGATGCAGCCAAACTGGACAAACCGTTGGTAAGTTTTGCAGGTAAAAAATACACACAGGCTGATTTCGCCAAATACCTGAAGAAAAACAGTGGCTCTGACAAAACTATCGCTTCTGAAGTTATCAACGAAAAACTGGATGCATATATTGATGCAGAATTACTTGCCTACGAAGATACTCAGTTGGAAAAGAAATACGACGATTTCCGCAACTTGATGCAGGAATACCACGATGGCATTTTATTGTTCGAAGTTAGCAACCGTGAAGTATGGGATAAAGCTTCAAAAGATACTGAAGGTTTATCTAAATACTTTAAAGAGCACAAAGACCAGTATAAATGGGACAAATCGCATTACAAAGGACGTGTGATTCTTTGCAAAGACAAGGAAACATTTGATGCAGCTCAGAAAATCGTAAAAAAATCAGCCGCCGATTCAATCGATAAATACCTACGCATTCGCCTGAATGATAGTATTCAACACGTGAAAGTTGAAAAAGGATTGTATGTTCTGGGCGACAATAAAATAGTTGATAATCAGGTTTTCAAAACCAAGGATAAATTAGTTCCTTCAAAAGACTATCCTTTAAGCTTTGTGGTTGGTAAACTGATTGCAAAACCTGAAGATTATACCGATGTTCGCGGATTAGTAACTGCCGACTATCAGGAATTTCTTGAAAAAGAATGGATTAAGTCGCTTCGCAGCAAATATGAAGTAAAAGTGAACGATGAAATTCTGAAAATAGTAAAGAAAAACTAATATACACTAAAACGCAAGAATAAAAGACCAGCCGTTGGCTTTTATTCTTGCGTTTTGTTTTGTCTGAACTTTGGCTTAACTGAAACTGCTAACAATGAACAAATTTACTCTCATCCTGCTTCTTTTCTCAGCTGTTTTAATAAATTCCTGCGGACATAAAACTCAGGAAGTCAAAGGGAAACCGTTTCTTGAAGTAGAGGGTAAATACTTGTATGCCGACGAAATTCAGCAGATTATTCCACCCAATGTAAATGCTGAAGACAGTACTGAAATTTCAACCAGTTACATCAAAAAATGGGTTACGGATGTGTTGATGTATGAAAATGCGAAACGAAACGTAAGTAATAAAGCCGAAATAGACGAATTGGTGGAAAGCTACCGCAAATCGCTCACCATTCACCAATACCAGCAAAAACTTATTGAACAGCGATTACCCAAAGAACCTTCGGAAGAAGACCTGAAAGCTTTTTACAACGAATACAGTAGTCAGCTTGCACTGAAAGACAATATCATAAAGGGTTTATTGCTTATAGTACCACAAAATGCACCAAAACTCGCCAATGTTCGTGCATGGGTTCAAAATCCTAATGCCAAGTCGCTCGAAAACATTGATAAATACAGCATTCAGAATGCTATCAGTTACGATTACTTTGGCGATAAGTGGCTTGAATTGAGCGAAGTTCTCAAAAAAATCCCCCTGAAAATAGACGATGCTTCCCGTTTTGTTTCGAGTAACCGTTTTGTAGAAACTTCGGACAGTACACAGCATTATTTTCTACGCATACTGGCCTATAAAACTGTTGGACAAGTAGAACCCTACGAAATGGCACGCAAACGTATTTCGGTCATTCTGCTCAACAAGCAAAAAGCTGAATTTATTACCAAATTTGAGGACGAACTCTATAATGATGCGGTTAGCAATGAAAACGTTACTTTTTATAATAAGAAGAAAAAGTAATAAACACCGCTCAATTCTCCCGCTTGGCTTGTAAATAAATCCTTACAATACATACAGTTAGGATAATACATCCCAATAACCAACTTTAACTTTCACTCTTTTGATTAAGGATATATCCGGCAAAACTTGGCAAATTGCTTAATCTTTATTGTTTTATAAAAACCAGAGTATAATTAGGGTCTGCTGATAAACTCAGTCAACATTTAAACATAAAATTAGACGAGAATCGTCTGTTTGGTTTATAAAAGATATTCGTTTAAAAAATTTCGATAGATTTCGGAAATACGTTTTCAGCAAGCGTGCTGAAAAACTCTG
>CAIKVR010000127.1 GCA_903830915.1 uncultured Bacteroidales bacterium | reverse complement strand
GCGCTGTCTTTGGTTGTTTTGTAAAGATCTACGCCACCAAATCCACCCGGCTTATCGCTGGCAAAGTACATTGTATTTCCATCGGGAGTCAGACAAGGTTGCCCAACCGAATAGGCGGTGTTATTATAGATAAATGGAGTTGGTTTCGACCATTTACCGTCCTTGAAGTTGCTCAACCAGATTTGCAGTTCAACTACATTTATTTTGTTTTTAGCTTGATAATTATTTCGGGTAAAAGCCATAAAAGTCCCCTCGTTACTAAAACAAGCAGGACCGTCGTGCAGACTTCCATTCAACTTTCTATCAAAAATACGGGGATTGCTTAATTGATTGCTGTCCACATCGGCCACATACATATCCCAAAACGGCTTGCGGGTCCAGTTGTATTTACTGACAAAAAATACGCGATTGGTTCGGGTCGATGCAAATACAATTTTGTTATTGAAATAGGCAGTTCCAAAATCCAGTGCAGTGCTATTAATCGTTTGATGTTCAATCTTAAATTCCGGCACACCGTGTTGCAAATCTGCTAATTTGCTGCCATTAGCCAGATAATCTTTCACCCGTAAATCTGCCGGCTTGAGTGCTGCAAATTTATCCATCCATTTGGCTGATTCGGGATAGTTTCCATTCATTTTCAGCACCATGGCATAGTTGTAATAATCTTCAGGAACAATTCTTTTGCCTGCACTTATCATACTGAGATACACTTTTCCGGCTGCCACATTACTATCCACCTTATGATAACTTTCGGCCAGTGCCCGTTGGCCTTCTACGGTCAGATCCTTGGCGTGTGAATATGCTTTTATAGCCTTGTCGTAGGAGTAATTGAAGGAATATTTGCCTCCTTTTATTTCTTTGACAGATTTCTTTTGGGCATTGGTGGTGAATCCAATTACGGTAAAAGCCAGAATGAGTATAAATAGATTTTTCATAAGTTGATGGATAAGCCCCCTAACCCCTAAAGGGGAATTTAATTACCACTATTCATTTAAAATTTTTGAATATGTAAAATACCATGCAAATCAAAACTAACATAGTTCCCCTTCAGGGGTTAGGGGTTGTTTTTTCTCAAAGTCCGTATTCAGCTAATGTGAATTTACTTTGATCTACCAATGGCAACATCATTTCTACAAAATCACTTTCGCTGTCGGGAATACTTTCCAGTTCTTCACGTAGGAATGGAAGATAGCTTATTTCCATATCAGAAAGTTTAAGTTTTCCTTCAGCAAGAGCTTCTTCAATAATGTCGATGGTAACCAAAGCACCGTTTCGCGCATTGGCCACATAAGAATCACCTTTGATCAATTCGCGCGAAATGCGGATAACGTTTTCAGGAGCTAAAATTAAAGCTTGTGGGTCGGTATATATGTCGGAAGAAACCAAAAGCTGTTGCAAAATGCTGCAATGCAATTTTCCGGCACGAAGTGCTTCATTCATCAGCCTAGCATCATATTCCAGTTGTTCCATATAGGCTGTTGGTGCCATGCCCGACAATAATTTGATATTCTGAACAGACTCGTTGCTCCACAAATCGGCACAGGCAGAAGCAATGTTTCCAATGGGGCTTAGGTGCGCACAAGCGGCTGTTTTTCCTTCCATAGAAATCGGGATGCCGGTAATGGCTTTCAGGAATGGTCCTTCGTAACCACAATCTTTATCTGGTCCAATAGCACCCTCTTCCATGGCTACGATGGATCGAACTACCGAAATTACGCGCACTAAGGCAGCAAATACCTTCGGAATATACTTTTTCTCAGCCAATACCATAGCTGTGTTGGCAAATCCGCAAGCTGAATCGCCGGCTGCAATTTTACCGTGTTTGTTCGCAACGTCCACAATTTTTTTCCACAAAAACTGCATATCACGTACGCCAAGTACCGATAATGCAAACATCACGGTTTTAATGTCGCAATTCATCAATGCATCGTCTGACACTTCTTTTCCACCGGTACTTTCGATGGAAAGTAAATCGCCACCGGCCAATGCTCCTTTTTCGAAAAGCTCTAACATCGGTTCAAGGTATTGTGAGGTGCGTTGTTTTGCCGGACGTTCAAATTCTCGTAAATCGTTAGGAGTTAAGCGAATTTCTGATTTAAGTCCATGATTTTGATAATATTTTTCACACACTTCGTTCATTATTTTCGTAATTTCCACACCAATGGAAGGCGTTTTGGTCATTTCCAAAAGTGTTTCTAATTCAAGCACAACACCTTTTGATTCGAGGTGTAAGGCTCTTTCGAGAGCCCCTTCAGCTATTTCGCGATAATGAGTATACACTTCGGTGAGTGTATTTTCATTAATACTCATAATTGGAAGGGTAAAATTTAGTTCGGCATATACCTGACCGCCACCTATTTCTAAACCACGACGTGTTTTGACAGGCTTCGGTGCTTTCCCGAACATCAAATCTTCGGGATTGTTGATAATCAGACTTTTGTACTTCATATAATTGAATTTTATTGGTTACTTAAAAAACTATTTTTTGTTGAATTCTTCAAGTGCATTAAAGAATGATGTAACATTTTCGGCAGGAACATGAGGTGGTAAATCGCAACCGGTTGACAAAACGAAATTATCAAACTCTGCAGTTCTAGCCAGTAAATCAGCTATATAAGCTTTAATTTCGGACGGAGTTTTCATTTTCATAACACCCACCGGATCCACATTACCCAAAATAAGTTTGTCTTTCGGACAAACTTTCAGGGTTTCAACCATATCAATGGCATTGCCAAAATGATATGCATTTGCTCCGGTATACAACATAGCATCAGTACAATGTCCTTTATTTCCGCAATTATGAAGAATGACAGTAAATGTTTCATCTTGCACTTCGTCTACTAAACGTTTCACATATTCCGACGAAAACATCTGGCAGTCCTCATTCGATAAGAGTCCGGCCGCAGGCTCTGCAACAACTACTCCCGAGCAACCGATGGATTTCAGTTCCCGACAATAATTGATGATAAATTCGGTACACTTGTCGAGTAACAGCATGATTGCATCGGGTTCAATATAACAAGCCATCATAATTTCAGATACATCATAAAGTCGTCCAGCCAATGAAAACGGTCCGATAACGCCAGCCAAAACAGGTTTTTCAATTCCAAACGCTACAGTTAGCCTATTTGCTTTTAGATATTCCTGCATACGACCGGCATTCAAATCCGGAACTTTCAGATTATCAATATCCTCGGCACTTGTAACTAACCGGCCTAAAATATGCGGCATATCGTTTTCCTGAAATTCAATCTGACAACCAAATGCCTCGGCTTCGAGCGTCAAATCCATAATAACTGTTGTGGCAGCTGAAGGATAAACTTCAGCCAATTTCTTTATAGCTTCTGCATGAATTTTTCCATTCTGAACCGCATCTTTTACGGTTTTTCCAATCATTTCGATACCCGGATGAGTCATGATTGGAATGGAAATTCTGTTTTCACTTTCTATTTGTTGGCTTATCCAACTTTTCATGTTTATCATATTCTAAATCATTTATATTGTTGAAAAACAGATATTTATGGTTGTTTGAGTTTGTTCAGTTTAGACAAAAACATTCTCGTGCCTTGAAATTAAGGCCTTTTGAAGGATATTTTTAAAAATTGAAATTGGGTATTTCGACTTATGAAGCCATTTTGTTCAGATACTCTACAACACCTTGTGGGTCTGGCGTGTAAGCATCGGCACCAATTTTTTTGCAGAACTCATTGTTAACCGGCGCTCCACCAATAAATATAAATGTCTCAGGTGAAGCTGCTTTAATATCGGCAACAATCTGTCCCATATTTACCATAGTGGTAGTCAACAATGCGGATAATGCCAAAATTGCACCCGGATGTTCTTTTGCCGCTTGAATGTATCTTTCGGAAGGAACGTCAACGCCCAGGTCAACAACAGTCCAGCCTGAACCTTCTACCATCATGGCTACAAGGTTTTTACCAATATCGTGCAAGTCGCCTTTTACCGTACCTATAATAAATGTTCCTTTGGTCTTAATTTCGCCTGAAGCAAAAAATGGTTTAAGTTGAACCATTGCTGCACCCATGGCGCGGGCTGACATAAGCATTTGAGGTACAAAAATTTTATTTTCTGAGAATTTCTTTCCAACAACATCCATTGCCGGAATTAAGGCTTGTTCAAGGATTTCCTGTGGAGTAACACCTGCTTCTAATGCTTTAGTTGTAATTTCAGAAGCACCATCCTGACCTTTCAACTGAGGGGGAAATGGAGATTTTGCGTCAGCTTTCCCTAATTCAACCACTTCGTGTAGTTTTTCTAATAATTCGTTCATAAGTAAATCGCTATTAAGATTATTTTTATAGAATTTCTATTTAATTTCAACGGTACAAATATATTTCTTATTTCTGTTTGTATTTGCAACAATTTTCACTACTTTTGGTGCTATATTCACATACATGAGTATATTTGTTTATAATACACTAATTTATTGGTTTAATGTCAGCTTTATTTGAGAAAATAATATTACAGGAAAATGCTTCCTTTTCAATTGGCATCTTTCAGGATAATCTGGATAAAAGTTCCTGGCATTATCACGATTATTACGAAATCAGTTTTATTACCGAAGGCACTGGAAAACGCATTGTAGCAGATTCTATTGAAGATTTTCAACCCGGCGATTTGGTGTTTATTGGTCGAAATCTTCCACATACATGGATAGTTGACAAGAATCAATTAACTCCAAATAAACGCATGTTGGAAATGGTATTTCTGCAATTTCCAGCTGAAGCCCTAAGTTCGGAACTTCTTTTATTACCGGAATTTAAAAACGTTGCAAATGCTTTGAACTTATCGGAAAGAGGAATCCGAATTATTGATGAAACGCTAAATAATGTCAGTGAAATAATGCTCCAATTGCCCTACCTGAATAACTTTGAACGCTTTCTCCAGTTTTTTAAATTAATGGATAGTATTGGTCAAAGTACAAATCTTATTCCACTAGCAACAAAAGAATATATCAATAAGAGATTCAGCTCAAAAAACAAACGAATTCAATCTATTCACGAGTATCTGATGAATAATTACCGCGAATCGGTTGATCTTAAACAAATTGCCTCTTTAGTTAGTATGGCTGAAGGTTCTTTGTGCCGTTTTTTTAAAATGCATGTCGGTATTACCATTTTTGAATATCTGAATCAAATCAAAATTGAATTTGCATGCAATCTTCTTATGGACAATAACTTAAGTATACTGGATGTTGCAATCGACAGCGGTTTTAACAACCTGAGTCATTTCAACAAGCAATTTAAAGTGAATACAGGTGTTACTCCCAAAGAATACAGACTGAGATTTAATGAGCTTATTTGATATTTTACTAAACTATAATTATTCTATCCACTATTTTTTAGCCGCTTGTACACGTTGAAGCATATCTTTCACCCATTCTTTTTCATTCCCTTTTCCTAAAGTTTCAATTGGAACAAAGCCACAATAACCGCTTTTCTTGATAATTTGCATTACGCGCGGAATATCTGTTAATGACTCAACATCGTTAGTAAAAACTTTTTCTTTAACCTGCCACGATACTGCATATTTTACTGTTTGTTCTATTTGTTTGTATGGGTCACCCACATGAAAACTTCCAATATCCAGCATTAATCCAACATTATCTGATTTAATCATAGAAAATAAACGATCAATATCATCGGCAGTTTTAAGATAATCATTATGATTCTGAATGGCTAATACAATTCCATGTTTCTTTGCAAACTCGGCACATTCATCAATATCAGCTGCAATCCATTTTGCTGCTTGTTCCCAGGTATAACCTTCTGGTATTTTTAATGCTGTATAGATACGTAATGTGTTTCCTTCTAATTTTGCTGCAAAGCTAATAACAATAGGCTTTATGGAAGTTTTCAGCCTACTTTTTGACCTATAAGCCCATTATTACCATTTTTTCTATTTCTGAAAACAAAAAAACGACTGTAATTTCACTTACAATCGTTCTTAAATAGCTGATTTACTGCTTAGTGCCCAAAACAGGACTCGAACCTGCACAGCCTTGCGGCCACTAGTCCCTGAAACTATATTTTGGTACTGTATATCAATTATTTAAGATTCTTTTGTAGTTGGATTGTATTTTATTCATAAAATAGTCATATATCTTTTGAACTAAAAAACCCATTACTTTTAAATTATAAAAGTGAAACTTTCAAATTGAAAATATTAATTCAATTTATATTAACCAAAACGTCATTCGGATAAAAATTTCAAATTCATAATCACAAATTATCTTATTTTCAAACAAAAAATGCAACATTGTTACATAATTAATTCAAACAACAAAGATAGAATAATGTAATTACAATACAAAGACATCGCTGTAATTTTTTTTATATTAATTCCAAGATTCTGATATCAAGCGAAATACATAGTATTCTGTATGTAAATCGAAATATATTCAGTTCAATAATAAAGTTATATGAACACAGTCTGCTGTAGTTGTTTGTCAATTTTCTATATTAATTCATATCAAATTCAATCGGTCATTACAAACAAATTTCTCGTTCCTCAAAATTTTGTAATGTAATGGCATTTTTACCACCCGTTTTTTATTTTTTAGGTTGTAATGTAAAAGAATAGCTCCATAGATTACACAGAAACTCATTAAACTGGAAACAAACGCAAAGGATTACATTTCCTCATTACAAATTTAGTTCGCTTACATCAAATCTATTAAAGCCTAAGTTCAAACCGTTAATTTTGTAGAAATATCGTTTACATATAAGGCGAATTTGCATTATGTAATCACAATTTCAAAGCAGGGCGGGGCGGGGTCTTTCG
>CAIKVR010000126.1 GCA_903830915.1 uncultured Bacteroidales bacterium | reverse complement strand
TAAGTAATTGACATAATATAATATCGTATTTTATCAAATAAATGGAACGCGGATTTTCGCTGATATAGCTGATATTTACTGATAATAATTATACTGATTTTAGTCATGCAAGCATGACTGATAAGATTGTAAATGCATGAAAATCATCCCGATTTATCGGGATTAAAATCCGTTTTAAAATCCGCTATATCTGCGAAAATCAGCGTTCTATTCTTTTTATTTATTAAAGTGAATAATATGACATTATTTATTTCCCACAACTTAAACTTTCAAACTTGATAAACTTTACAAACTCTCTAAACTCTCCGTATTGTCTGATTTCTTTTTCTTTTCCGCTTTGGCTTTTGCTGTTTTGCGGCGCGTAGCCAGGTTGCGGAGCTGGGCACGGGCTTCAATAAGGTAAGTATTTATGAGTCCTGCCAATGCTGAATAGTTTGTTTGGGGTTTAGTCAGCATTTGCCTTTCGATATAAATAAACATGTATTTCAATTCACTGATAAGTTGTTCCTTGGCTGTAAGTGCTGCTCCGGCTTTGGGTTGGCTGAGTTTTGTTTTCGTACGGTCATTTTCCAGCTCCTTTATTTTTTTTCTGGTAACGCTTATTTCCTCAACAAACCGCATAATTCCAAGCTGTTCACATGATTTTTTCATTTCCTCATTTTGGTTAAGTATTTTATTCAAATTGTCAAGCAATCCATTCTGTGTAAAAACTCCCTCGTGTACAAATTTTTTAAAATTAAACCGGATAAAAACGGAACAATGTTTGATAGATTCTGCCTGCTCGCTAAAAGCTGCCCGTTCAAGCGACTTGACATAGAGTAGCAGGGCAGTTACCAGCTCATTCAATCGCTTGCGAAGTTCAATGATTGAGTCTGATTGCGGCATTTTCCGCTCCTTAGCTTCCAGTAGTTTCAACAACGGTTCTATTCGTCCTTTGAAATTGCTGAAAGTGTCCTCCAGTCCGAGTGTACTGAATTCTGACTTTTCAATGGTTTTCAATATATTCATGCACAGTATCCCAAACTCATCGTTATGCATTCTGTCAAATCGTACTTTAATAAATGGTTTACTCATTTTCATTGGTTTTTATAGGTTGTTTGTCTTGTTGTCGTTCTATTTTATCCTGTTCGTTACTAATTTTGTGCCGATGCAAATCAATATTGTCCTGTTCCGTGCAAATTTTCTATCTACACAACTTGTTATCATCCTATGCAGCCGGATTTTTCTATCGGAGTAGTTGAACATTATCCTATACCACGAAATTTTTCTGATGTATTATGTCGTTGTTCTCCTGTTCCACACAAATTTTCTATTGTTGCGCACCGTGATTATCCTTATCGTTGAGTATTTTCGGATAAAATCAAGTTGCATCAATTAATCTATAAAAAAAGAACCATCAATGCAATTGTACATTGATGGTTCTACAAAAATAATTAGTTTGAAGTGATTTACCAAATAAACCTTGAAATTATAGTTGAATATGATGTATTATTTCTTTTTAAGCTTGAAAAATATCGGGAAATCCGTGTAATAAAACAATTAATGCTCTACTTAATTAGGCATATCTGTGTAGAACTACTTCTTGAGACTTAATTTAATTTTCTTATTCCGGTTGAATTACAATTGAAGTTCTCAAATCCTAAAGTAATTGAACGAAGAGAAAATTCACCCCAAATATTTTATTTCCTAATTGAATTCTGCCTGAATTTTTATTCGCCGAAGCATTACCTAACAGCACGATAAACTGCATTGCAAAGATAGAAAATATTTTTTGATTAACAAGATATTTTTTGCGGAATATAGTTGAAAATATGGTTTTAGTGCTGCACACGGAGCACCATTTGTTGGTATTCGGGTTTGATGATGGATTGTGTCATTTATCTGACAATTTCTGAAATTATTTTCCCCAATTGCAAATACTTTCAATAAAATCTTTAGAACCATCTCTGAGCCATCCATCCAACTGAGCAACTTCTTTAAGTTGTTGACCTCTGTTTCGACTAACATTGATATACGAACAGGCCAATTCTGGAATTGCAGTCATATCGCCCCAAAGTTTTTCGAATTGCGTAACCGGGAAAATGTCTTCCTGACCTTTACCCCATCTTTTCTTTACCTCTTTAATAATTACGTATGTTGGCATTCGGGAGGCCATTTTATAAACCTTTGCTTCTACTTTAGAACTGTTGTTTAAATCATTTCTGGTTAATCCAAAGACCTGAAGCAATTGATCAATATTAATCCAGAAAGTGTTGCTGTTATAATGACTTAAGCTAAATTCTATTTTTTCTTCCGGCAGTGCTAAACCTTCAACCAACCTGAGTTGTCCATTCACTTTGGCAAGACCTCCGCCTCTGTCGTCAAGTTTACGACTGATAACTTCAACTGTCATACCTTTATTTTGCAGTATATGGTAACCAAAAACAGCAGGGTCGGCATTTGCACCCAGTGTATCAATATTATGAACTAAAAGGTGTTTTAAGTTTGGATTATCATCAATCAACCGTTTAAGTGTTCCGTTCAGAAAAAGGTTTGGAATTTCGTACCAATGACCAACAGGATGAATACATTGCGATGGAAGATTGTCACGATAATCCTCACCTTCACCATTTGATTTTGCCCAGTTTATTAATGCAGAACGCAGACTTTGCTGTACCTTTTGTGCTTGTTCGTCAAGCATCTGTTGCGGCATTTCCTCCCACATAAAACGCAAATCTCGTTCGGTGGGTATTAGTCTCAAACCAATTACCTGTCCTTGCGATATGGTGGTCAGCGATCGTTCAACAGGAAGTTTATTAGTTGTAATATAGGTTGAAACAGCATCGTGGGTCAGGTAACTTGTTGTAAAAATATGTTGTAACGACGAATTCGAATCAACATTCGTTTTATTTGTTTTTGCTAAATGAATATCAACAAAGTTTCGGTGTTTCCCGGCAAATTTCGCAAATGGATTAAGCGATTTTACCACCCCTGCACCTTTGGTCCATCTACTTCCAACGCCACCTGCCAATGTAACTATTGCTAATTCACCGTTTTTAAGTGCTTCAAGACCAGTTTCTTTATACTTTTTATTTTCGTGCAATTCCTCTTGTTCTGCCAATTCATTATGTTCGGCATCTACAATAGTAGTGTTTATTGCCAATCGGTTTTTTGCAAGTCCAATACGACCAGTCTGTAAGTCTTTTTTTATTTGCAGATGTTGTTCGGGATTAAAACCAAATTCTTCCAACATGCTGTTCAATGACTTCACTTGTGACTTATCTTCCTGAGCCTGGGGTATAATACGTTCGAAAAGATTGTTAATAAATCCTGTATATTGATTTTGCAATTTATAGCTTTTACTCAGCATTGTAAGTTCATTGCGCTGACATACAGTAAGTTCCTGCAAATCTTTTTTTAATACTTTCGGGAGTATGAGTGTGTAATAATCTTCCACTAACAATGCTTCATCACCTGTTAGTAAATTTGCAAAAGTTCCGGCTTCATTAATTTTAAAATCGTAAACCACAGGTTCCATTGCAAACGGAATCCCGTGTTCAAATTTTTTCTTGGTTTCCGACATAATCTGTTGCAGTCGTAGCTGGGCTGCTTGTTTACTGTTAGGGTCAAAAATAAAACCCATTCCACCACCCGACATTCCACCCATCATCCAGAAACCCCAGAATTTTTCGCCAAACTCAGCCTGAATAGTTTCAATTATCGTTTCGGTATATAAATTTGTAGCCCATGGAATTATTTGTTGTATAGGTCCGTTAAAGTTTTTATGGGTAAATTCAGCAATACCTTTGATATCTCCATTGGTTAGTTTTTGTACTACTTCCTCAAAATAATTAATAGCATTCAGGCGTGCTTCCCATTCTTTTTCCGAACGCAAAAGATATTTCTCAGTAACCATTTCCAGCACCGGACCAACATCCTGTGCCATGCCTCCATGTACTATAACAAGGCTGTCCTGAAGTTTCTGATGGATATTATTTCCTTTAGCAGAATCTTCCAACAAGGTATGACGAGGTAATAAACACCCTTTACTTACACCAAATTCAGGATCACCATCTTTAGCGTCAACACCTTTTATTAGTTTCATGCCCGGCCATACACCCCCTGAATCCTGCCAGCCACCACCTGAGCCACCAATCCATTCGCCTAATATAGCTTTTGCAGCAACCAGTCGGCGTTCTTCTTCATTCAATGAACCGGTTAGCATTTCGGTCTGACCGGTTGCCCGCATACAAAGAGCAATAAGTGAAGCCAATAAATTAGTAGATACAGCCAAACGTGATCCTTTGGGGATATTGTTTACTTTACTGGCAATTTCAATTCCACGACCTTTTCCAACCATTTTCTCCAATAATATACTCAACGGCAATCCGGAACCTTCCATCCCCGGAGGTACTATCCCCGATGAAATAATGGCAGCTTTGAGTAATCCCAGGTAATCTTTGGCAAAATCAAAAATATCATTCAAATCTGTGATATCTGCAAATGTAGCCAAATCAATACTACTCAGTCGAATGACAGGTTCGTCGATTACCCGCAACCATGTTTCAATTGGTGGCTTGGGCTGTGATTCTTTTTGCTGATTTCGTATGCATAAATCAATTGAAATATTCAACACTTTCGCCCCTTCGGGATAATCCATACCTAAAAAGAAAATATCACTCCAGCCACTGTGACTAATATCCATACGAACCGGAGTCGACTCATGTAAACAAGGATACATGCCAATAACTTCATCTTTTTGCAATAATACTGGTTTAATTTTCAATGGTTGGTCGGAAGGGTGGCTGATTCGAAACATCCAACGGTTACCGGCTGTAGAACGTACACTTATTTTAACCTGATCGGCTAAAGTCTGAAATGCTAACTGATGGTAGGCATCGGCCAGTCCACTTGAAATTCCTTCGTTAGATCCATTCTCTTTTTGTATTGCCAGAAATGTTTGAATTGCCTCTTCAAATCTGCGTTTTAGTAAATGTTCGCAGGCTTCATAAGGAATCAATCCCTCAGTACTGATTTTATGTAGAATTGGAATGTAAAAACGATGAATGGCATACAGAAAAAATAAAGCCCTTACTCGGTTATATAAGTTTGGCTCTTTTTTTCGGAAAGTTTCCAATGAAAGTGATTCATCCAGTAAAGTTTGCAACGATGCATTTTTACAAAACAAGTCAAGCGATTTGTTTTTAATTGCCGGATCAGTTGCAATTATGATATTGATTAATTCGCTCATGTTGGTGGTTGAGATTGGTTAGCTAATTTACCCGTTGAATTGCAAAAAACTCCAGTAACTCGGTCATAAGCTGGTCACGGTCAACACCAGTCAGCCCCAGGGCTAACTGAGCTTTTAAAAGTCCGTAACGTGAACCTATATCAAAGCGCAAATCATTTTTTTCGAGAGCAAGATATTGTTCTTTGTTTGACAATTCATTCAATGACTCACTCAATCCAATTTTCTGACCTTCAGCCTCATCCAAATTTTGTTGTAATATCTTCATGATTTCAGGTGAGAGCACATGCATACCAAAAAAACACAGGTAATGTCCTGCTCTCAGACCCGGAATAATTAGTTTTTGTTCAGCCAACGTAGGAGTAGGTTTTTCAATCACTTTTTCAATTTGAAACAAATCATTAGTTCCATGAATTCTTCTGCCACCAACTGTTCCGAAATTAGGAATCTGGCTTTCACGGGTTGAAATTACTGCCGAAACTGAACATTTATATTGCACTGCAATTTCAACAAGATGCTTTGCACATGCCTGATTCGAACGATTAACCGATAAATGGTCACCAACTAAATGAAGAAAATAATCGTTACCTACAAAGTCGGCACCACATAATATTGCATGACCATAACCACGTGCTTCATTTTGAGGAATAAAGTGGAGTTGAGAATTGTCATTTAATAAGTTACGGTATACATCCACATCGTCAGGATGTACGATAATTCCAATTTCTTCAATACCTGCCTGACGAGCTTCAACTATTAAAATTTCAAGTACTGATTTGCGGATACCATCTTTATCCACTAAAGTTTGCAGTGCCAGGTTACGTTGACTTGGACCGGCAGCAGTGATAAGGGCTTTTGTTATTTTCATACGTAAATAATTGATTTTTAAAGTCGTATGGAATTTGATCAGAGATCTTTTATTATTAGATTAAAAAATGAAAAGTACAAATACATGAAGCATTTGTGACATTTAATACAAAGGTAATAAATTATTGTAATTACTATAACTTGTTGAAAAAAAAGTCTTTACTAACACAAAAGATACTAATAGTAAAACTATTTTAAAGCCATTAACTTGTTATAAAACACAATTTAAAATCGACAATTTACAGCGTTTTTTTATAATATCACATCATACTTCATTTAACTAATGATGCTTCCTACAACTGCCTGTTCGGTTTTCTCTAGCAAAGTATTGAAATCGTATTCACTCACTTTTATTGATTCGTGAATAATGAAAGTTATGCGGTTTCCAATACCCAATGGAAAATTACCATAACGAAATACTTTCCACGAATTATTAATGGTAACCGGTACAATATAAGCACTTGGAGCATATTTGCATAATATCTTCAAACCATTGACAGCAAAAACTTTGGGTTTTCCATCTCTGGTGCGTGTACCTTCGGGGAAAATAATTGTTGAACGATTCGTAGATTCTATGTATTCACCCATTTTTTTCAGTGCTGGCAGAGCTTGTTTGGGATCTTTCCGGTCAATAAGTACTGACCCACCGTGATTAAGATTGTAAGACACACTTGGAATATTCTTACCAAGTTCAATTTTGCTCACATATTTTGGGTGAAACTTACGGAATAACCACGCAAATCCGATAATATCGAACAATCCCTGATGATTTGCCGTAAATATTATTGGTTTACCTACGGGTATTAATTCTTTGTTTTTTATTTCAGCAAATGAAAAAAGAAAGTAAAGAGTTCGAACCAGAAAGAAATTCAGATAATCAACACTTTTTTTATGTGCTTGATAACCAATAACATTGAGGCAAAACCATTGAACAGGATGAAACAGACAGATGAAGAAAAGAAACCAGAGATAGGCAAGGATTGATAGTGGATAGGATATTATCTTTTTCATTTATAGGAAATTTTCTACAAAAATACGGATTTTATCTATAAAAATAAAACTGATAGTTTGATTCAATGAACTGATAAAATGAGACGATAATCAATTGGGAAATTTTGTACTTTTCCTACCTTCAATTTATTCCTACCTTCAATCAATATTTCTTAAACGATACAGATTATCACAGGTAGTTAACATATAATTATTATTGAAAAAACGATTAATTCACGATTCATCGGTGTTTTGTTCATAAAACTGATGGATTTATTTTTTGAGTCGATATATTTTCTCTATTTTTAGCCCACAAATTAAATAGATATATACATTTTGTAAATCCAAAATACTATGAATTGCAGATTTCGCTACTTTATTACATTTATCATGTTGATAATCATTTGTTTGTCACAATCAAAAGCTATTTCACGGAATTCGGGAGGAGATTTTGAATTAAAATCTAAATCTATTACAGCCGTAATACAACCAATTTTGCGTATGCAAATCTCAAACGGAACAAATATAGATGAGGCTATCGTTTATTTCAATCCTAATGCATCAAACAGTTACGATGCTTATGATTCTCCCAAAATGTTTAATGCTTCAACTTCATTGCCCGAAATTTATACGGTTGCGGGAAGCGAACAACTAGCAATTAACGGGTTAAATAGCATTTCATATAATACCGAGTATCCTGTTGGTTTATTGATAATGTATGCATCAGTGGCAAATTATAGCATTAAAGCTTCGCAATTCAGTAATTTTCCTACAGGTGCTAAAATTCTGCTTAAAGACAAATTAAATAGCAGTAGTCCTGTAACAACTGATCTTACGAATGGTGACAGTTATGCATTTACTTCGGGTGCATTAAATTATAATACTTCCCGATTTGCACTAATCATTAAATCACCAGACCCAACCATAACAACAACCGGAACTCTGTCTGCTGTTAATTCAACTTATGGTACTGCAAGCCCTGTTCCAACAACATTTAAAGTTTCTGGTAGTTTTCTGACAGCTAATATAGTTCTTTCAGCACCTACAGGCTACGAAATCTCAAAAACAAGTGGCGGTGCTTCAGGCTATAACTCTACGCTAACCTTAATCCAGTCGGGTGGTACAGTAACCGAAACAACAATCTACCTGCGTTTAACTTCTACAGCTGTTTCGGACACCTATTCAGGCAATATCAGTTGTGTGTCTTCGGGAGCGACTACGGTAAATTTAGCTACAGTATCAAGTACAGTTTCTAAAAAGTCGCTTACAATTAGTGGATTGACAGCTTTGAGTAAGTCGTACGATGGTACTAATTCAGCTTCTTTTACAGGTAGTGCTATTTTTTCAGGATTCGTAAATAACGAAAATTATGAAGTTACTGGAACACCAACAGCCACTTTTGCTGATGCTTCTGTGGGAACCGGCAAAACAGTAACCATTACCGGATACAATAATCCTTCTGCAAATTATACAGTGGTTTCACCAACATTTACTACAGATATAACTGCGCTTTCTACAACTATAACAAATTCAGGAAATATAGGAAGCTCCGGATTACTTCCGGGAACAGATATTACTGTCATTTCAGATGTAGAATTAGCTATCAATAATAGCTCAACAGTTCATTCGATAGTACTAAATCCGGGAGCAAAGCTAAACCTTAATTCAGGTAAAACCTTATCAGTTGGTACATTGACACTTCAAAGTAACGAAACAGCTACAGCCACATTTATTGATGGAGGTGGAACGCTGAATTCGGGAAACACGTATGTACAACAATACCTTACAACAGGTCGTAACTGGTATATTAGCTCTCCTGTAAGTAATGCAGGCAGTTCGGTATTTTCTCCAATAGTGCTCAATCCGTTGTATTTTTACGACGAGGTTCATGGCTCAGATGCACCATGGATTCAGATAAGTGATTCGAATACACCGCTCACAGTTATGAAAGGTTATGTTGCCAGCGTAGTTTCTGATGGAGTTGTAACCTTTTCAGGAACTTTGAATACAGCGACTCAGTCTATTAACGTTACACGTACAACCGGTCAGAACAAAGAAGGTTTTAATTTGGTTGGTAATCCTTATCCTTCCTATTTAGACTGGGATCAGGTTGATAAAAATAATTTACTTACTACAATGTGGTACAGAACAATAAACAATGCAAATGCCTATATATTTGATACCTATAATTCAACAGCTCATTTGGGAACTTCAAACGGAATAAAAAGAATTACAAACCTTATTCCTCCTATGCAGGCTTTTTGGGTTCGTGTAAATGAGGGTCAGACACAAGCTGTTTTATCGGTAGATAATTCAAAACGAGTACATTCCGACTACGGAAATAATACGTTGAAAGCCAAAGAACTAACTAATTTAAATCAGCAGGTATTGCATTTACAGGTTTCAAACGGAACTAACACCGATGAAACTATAATCTATTCTAATCCGGCGGCTTCTAACGTGTATGATGATTACGATTCTCCTAAAATGTTTAATAACTCAGCTATAGCAGCCGTAATCTACACAGTTTCTGCAAATGAACAACTAGCTATCAACGGATTGAGCAACATTCCTTACGATACAGAGATTTTACTTGGATTTTCAACCACCGTTTCCGGAAATTTTAGTATTAAAGCTTCGGAAATCACAAATTTTGCTCCCGGCACACAGATTATTCTGAAAGATTATCGTAATACAGATAAACCAGTATTGACAGATTTGAGTGATGGCAAATGTTATTCATTTACATCCGATGCAACATCAGATATGAGCCGTTTCAGAGTGATAATTCATGCTCCATCAGCAATAACAGCAATCGATGCATCAGCAGAAAAGCCCAATGTTTATATTTCAACCAATGCTAATGGGCGGCTAATGATTAATGGCGTAATAACTGCTGAAACTTCACTTATGGTTTATAATTTTATGGGTCAATGTGTTATAAATAAAGTTCTTACATCGCCCAGTGCAGTTATTGATGCTGTACTTTGCCCGGGAGTTTACACTGTTATTGTTTGTGCTGGCGGTAAAAGTACAATTCAGAAAATGATAGTAAAGTAAGTGTACTGATTAAAAACTGAATATTTCAGGGTAGAAGAAAAGTAAGTAATCATACATATAGGCAACTGAGTGCATATCAGATAAATCAAACCATCAACTTGTCTAAATTGGTTAAATGTAGTGGTTCTTTGTCTGAAAAAACAAATCTTTGGAATTTATTTCTAAATTTGTCGGGAGATATTTTTCTCTTCTTCCGAAAAGTTGAAATTTGATTGACATAAAACTGAATTTATTCACTTGATAAACACAAACTATCTTAAAACAGACTATTATGGTAAAAATCATTATGCTTATTTTCATGCACATTATTGGTGATTCTGTGCTTCAGAACCAGAAACTCCGCCAACAAAAAATTGAGAGTGTACTGTATTTATTGAAACATGTAGGTATTTACATACTTGTTTTTGTAATCTTCAGCCCGATTATTTTAGGTCTTACACTTATACAAACCCTGATGTTTTGTTTGGTTACAGCCTTGTTACACTTTGTTGAAGATTATTTTTTCACTAAAATTAAAAAACATTACTGGGATTCAAATGATTACAACTATGTGGCTACATTCAGTGTAATTGAACATGTTTTGCATGTAATACTTCTTATTGCTACATTTATGATTATGTTCCCGGGAGCTATTGATGTTTCAAGTTGGTTTAACGATTTTAAGGTACATTTACTCAATAGTTAACCAATTATGATTAACCTGTTTTAAACGAAATTTTCTGTGACTGCTTGTAGAACCAAATACAAGCAGTTTTTTTATTTGCAAACAATGCTGAAATTCTTTTGTTTGAATTGTGAGGAATAATTAATCTTCTGTTAGTAAGTTTTTTGACCAAATTAATAACAATGTAATATCAATCAATCTCAATGAATATAGAACAAATTTTCAAAAATAACGAAAAGTGGATTGCTGAAAAGTTGAAATGTGACGAAGCATATTTCAAAAACCTTTCGACCGGACAAAACCCTGAAATACTGTATATTGGCTGTTCGGATAGTCGGGTAACTGCTGAAGAGCTAATGGGAGTGAAGCCGGGTGAAGTATTTGTACACCGGAATATAGCCAACATGGTGTCAAACAACGACCTGAGTGCCATGTCAGTGGTGAATTATGCTGTTTCGCACCTGAAAGTAAAACATATCATTGTGTGCGGACATTATTACTGTACAGGGATTAAAGCCGCCATGCAGTCGAAAGATTTGGGAATACTCAATCCATGGCTTCGCAGCATACGTGATGTGTACCGACTTCATAAAGATGAGTTAAACAGTATTGATATAGAAGATGAACGCTATAAACGGCTGGTGGAATTGAACGTGCAGGAGCAATGTGTGAATGTGATTAAAACAGCCGATGTTCAAAAAGCTTATTTTGAGCGCGAACTAACCGTTCATGGATGGGTTTTTGATGTTCATACGGGTAAACTGATTGACTTAAAAATTGATTTCGATGATATTCTGAAACATATCATGGAGATTTACAGGATAATTTAGTTTATAGTCGGTAGTTTATAGTTCGGAGCATTACAGATTGGTATTCCCAATCTATAACTCTTCTAACCACAAACCTGCATGAGCAGAATAAGTCACAACATGATTTATACAAGTACGATTAAGCTAAAAATACAGCTATCTTCCTCACCCTCATTACAAGGTTTAAACAAATCTATTGCAAAAGCTGTTTATTATTTCAATAAATAATAAAAGCCGGAAATACTATGTGGACAAGATCTCATTCAATCATAACAACGGAAGTTAAAAAGAACAATTGTGGAGATTGTTTAGTGATATAAATAGTTGGCATGTCTGGAATTCTGAAATTGTATTTGCAAAACTTGAAGCTAAATTTGAAGCGGGGAATCACTATATTATACAACCCAAAAGAGGCAGATTAATTAAAGTAGAATTAGTTGAAGTTACTGAAAATGCACATTGTCTGGAATTAGGGAAATTTCCACTGGCCAAAATGTATTACGACCATAAATTAGAGGAGACTTCAGCCGGACTGAAAATAAGCAGTACGATAACAGTGAAAGGTTTATTGAGTTTTCTTTGGGTACAATTAGTAGTGAAAAACATTGCCGACACAATAGATTCGCATGTACAGGAACAAATCAGGGTTGCTTCAAAACTGTAAATCATGCATTGGAAATTATTTCAAAAAAAATCAGATACTTACAAATTAATTAAAAAAGAAAATGAAGAAAGAAAAAATTGTATTTTGGACAGCGACAATAATAATCGCTTTATTTGAAGGTTTAATGCCAGCTCTGACTTCACAAACAGAATTGGCAAAAGAAGGGATTAGACATTTGGGCTATCCTGAGTATTTTGGAAGCGCATTGGTTGTTTTTAAGGTTTTCGGAGTTTTGGCATTAGTTATTCCGCAAGTTCCAAAACGAATTAAAGAATGGGCTTATGCAGGTTTTGCTTTTGATTTCATGTTTGCAGCAATTAGTCACGCAGCAGTCGACGGCATTAACGGGCAAACCTTTTTCCCATTGCTGGTGTTTGGAATTTTGGCAGTTTCATACATTTACTATCATAAATTAAACTCAAACAAAATTTAAATTAATATGTCATTTCAGGCGTACATAGACAATATAAAAGCTAAGACAGGTAAAAGTCCGGCCGATTTCAAAAGACTGGCAGAGGAAAAAGGTTTTTTGAAAAATGGAGAACTAGTGAAAACAGTGAAAGCTACCGAAATAACGAATTGGATTAAAGACGAATTTGAATTGGGACACGGTCATGCTATGGCAATTTACATGACATTCAAGGGAAAAACAGATTGATAAGAAACCACAAACAATCGTTTTCTTAGACTACCAACAACAATTGAGGGCTTCACCTGCAGAGAAATCCTCATTATTTTCAGATATGTGTTTATTTAGAATAATTGTATTATCATTGAAATTCGAATCGGGCACTAATGGTTTTAGAAAGAAATAATTTACTTAGCGTCAGGGAACTACCTGCCCGTGATTTTGACTGAGTACCATAACCAACCACTGCAACTTCATCAAGTTGCTGATTACTGTAGAAATTACCCATCCCATTGTTGGGATTCGTTTCCAGAAAATTGAATAGATTGATCTGATTCAGATTCAGCGTTTTGGCAATGGTTTCAGCTTTGCGCTGAGCTGCTTTAGTTGCCCTGATTAATAAATCATTCTGAAGGCTATCCGATTTACTATATTCGGTTTTTGCCACATACAGGTTTTGCATACCTACTTCCATACACTTGCCAACAACAGTATCCATCAGATTGATTTTTTTCAGAATAATCTTATACGATTTATTCACTTTCAGCCGGGACGAAATAAAGTTTATTTTAGAATTGACATTGTATTTGTCCACTGTAAAGTATTCCTTATTAATTCCGATAGCAGTTAAAAACCTTGAAATATCGTTTTCGGCTTTCACCACGCTGCTTTCATCTTTCAGGTTCTCGGTTTCTTTTTGCGACATGCTTAGTATTACTACATCGGGCTCAACTTCAGTTTCGGCATAACCCGAAACAATTATCAGCTTTTCGTTGACAGGGTTTTGAGCAAATGACAGCATGGGAACTAAAAGACATAAAATAATTAGATTTTTCATTTTTGGGAAATTTTTAAAGGGTTATTGAAATAATATGGATATTTGTCGGAGTGAGGGCTTCACTTAAAGTGAATTGAAAATCAGCGAAGCTAAACCCTCACTAAAAAAAATAAGCTACTTTACTAATTGATTGACCGATTCCACCAATCGTACAAACTCC
>CAIKVR010000125.1 GCA_903830915.1 uncultured Bacteroidales bacterium | reverse complement strand
GCACCCACAGAGTTGCTCAACACACAAATTGTCAGCAGAAAAAACAGGTTAATTCTAAAAAATCGTTGCATATTTTCAGTTTATATTTATTCAGACCTAACAGGTTTTGAAAACCTGTTAGGTCTGATTGTCGAATAAATGTTTTTACAATCGTTTTTGAATCCATATTATTTTGAAACAAGGGTACAATAAAACACTCTAAATTCTGAAACCTTTTTCTTTGCTCTTGCTAATATAATTCATCAATGCTTCCAGATTGGCATCTTGTAAGGAATCAATATCGAACTTTTTATTTTTCAATTCTTTGACATCACCCATTCCTGCTTCATCAAAAAGTTTAATCAACTGAGGATATTTTTCTTCCCGAAGATTGATAAAAGTACTCAAACGGTCGATATGCCAATAGCTTATATCTTGTTTTCCTAATCCGGTAATTTTCTTCAGCCGGTCACCTTCAGGACAGCAACTGTGGGTAATAAATAGAAAGGTACTGAATAGTAATTTGTCATTAACAATCTTACCCACTAAATAGCCTATCTTTATATCAAACAATTTGATAGGGTGTAACAAAAGTCCACGATACATCTCTATTTTATCAATTGTATGACTATTTTCCCAAAGTAAATAATTGATAGCATCCGAATTCAAAACATCCAACCGCTCCCTGAAACGTTTCAAAGCATGTGATTGAATATAAACTTCCAATTGCTCTTTATCACCACGGTAATGAGTTCCTAAAACTGACGAATCAATACTAACCCATTCAATCGTAGTTGTTGCTTTTGGAACTGCCAGCCGGAAAGCAGGACGTTTACGACCGGCAACTTCAAACATGGTAGTTTGAGGTCGAAATCCGTAAACCTCAACCACAATTTCTATTTTTGGATTATCTTTAAATAGTGCAGCCGGACGAATCTGTAATCCAAAATATTTATGATCGGGACTACTTAACTGAGAGATAACCTTGAAATAGTCGACAAGAAATCGTTTGTAAAAAATATCTGAGCATTTACCCGCAGATTCTTTCAGGTCTAAATACTCATCATCATCTGCACCATATTTTCTTTTTGTCTCATTGGCTTTTATGCTCATATAACACCAAAGTAAATGCAATTGGTAGTTAGACAAATACATCCCTTCGTATACAATATTTCGCTCAATGAAAAGTTTCCGGGTTTTTTCGTTGATAATTTTCAGTTCTGCGGAACTAACATGTTCGTTGTATGCCTTCGGATTCTGAAACACATACTTATAGTCATACAGCATGTGCTGATATTCATTCGACAGTTCGGAGAGTAGTTTATTGCTTTCGAATAAAATGGTTAGCACTTCATGTAAATCGGTCAAAAACTTTTTATAAGGCCCTTGTTGGCTTATTCCTCCTTTACTTTTTTTGATTTTTGCACACATTCTCTTAAAACCAATATTATACCGTTTCTATTTTTATTATCTCAAATACTTCTTTATCTCTTCCAGTACCTGCCCCGGATAATTAAACACTTCCAGGTTTTCAAACCGTAGCACCCGGATGCCTACCGAGTTCAGATATTCGGTTCGCTTGTCATCGTATTCCCTGCCTTCATCCGTAAAATGCCCTGCACCGTCAAGCTCCACGGCTAGTTTGTATTTCGGACAGTAAAAATCAAGTACATAATGGCTAACACTGTATTGTCTCAGAAAACGTTCACCATTTATCTGTTTATTCTTAATCATCACCCACAGTGCAACTTCTGCAGCAGTCATGTGATTGCGGAGCTTGCGCCGAAAAGGTAGCATGTCTGGTATATTATTTAATTTTTCAGGCATGGTTTGATTGTTTTAAATATAAATGTAATATAATATAACCCCTCCGCTGCGCTCGTCCCCGAACAGGTTTTGGAGTTGGAGTTTTTGAACCCCTCCGCTTCGCTCGTCCCCTTTGCGAAAGGGGACATTTACTGGGTGCATGATTTTGAGCTATTAAAGAATATTTTCAAAAAGCTTGATAGTTTCATGTAAGATTATTAATTGTAT
>CAIKVR010000124.1 GCA_903830915.1 uncultured Bacteroidales bacterium | reverse complement strand
GCTAAAAAGTTTTTTAGTTACCTCGAGGGTGGCGATGTAGAAATCACTGCAACCTATCCTGCCGGAAAAGTGGGTACTACTCAGGAAAATCTGGAGGCTTCGGCCAATGGTGAAAACGAAGAATGGGTTGACATTTATCCACATTTTGCCGATGTGGCTGAAGCAGAAGGTTTTGCCAATATTGCAGCCACTTTCCGTAAAATTGCTGCTGTAGAAGCACAACATGAAAAACGCTATCGTCGTTTGTTGAAACGGGTTGAAACTAACACTGTTTTTGCTCGTGAAGAAGAAACTACCTGGCAATGTCGCGAATGTGGTCATGTACATGTTGGAAAAGAAGCTCCGAAAGCATGTCCAACCTGTGCTCATCCACAGGCTTACTTTGAAGAAGAGAAACAGAATTATTAATTAGTTAATAATTTATAGTTTATAGTTTATAAGTAAAACAACCGTTGTTCCTAAAGAGCAACGGTTGTTTTGTTTATGGGTTTTCTGTACTTTTGTAAGATGAATTCTGAATTGAAATTGACCGAAGATGGTTCGCACACCCTGTTTGTGCCGGAAATTGATAAGTGTTATCATTCATCAAATAGTGCTATTCAGGAATCACGGCATATTTTTATTGATGCAAGATTGAAACAATGCCAGAAAGATGATATTTGTGTGCTTGAAGTTGGATTTGGAACAGTACTGAATGCCTTTCTGGTATTGGTAGAGGCGGAGAGGAGCGGGGAAAAGAATGAGAAGAAATTTAAGTAATCAAGATGTATTATTCAGATACATGTGTTCAGTTTTAATGTTTTGTTAATTATTTCATGGGGTTTGTAAAGTTTCATTTATTAGTTAAACAGTTCACTTATTGTTCGTTTCTTAATTTCTTTGTGTACTATTACCAGTGAACCCCCAAATGGAGTTTTAATATAGACTTGATATGATTTTTTAGCAAACTTTGATTTTTTATGATATTACTATTTTGTCTATTTTATATTTAAGCAATAATTTAATTCTATTCTGGTAAATTTTAATTAATGGTCTTGTTTGTAGTTGCCCTCTGAAAATCCACACATTCCAACAATTCAAATAAATATCAATTCCATTAGATATTTTGTCTTTCAAAATTTAATTCTTTTCTTTGTATTCGCATTTGTTTCGGGGTTTATATTTTAAGTAACTATCCTCAAAATTGAATTACTCCTGTGATTTGCAATGTCATTGCATTTTTCTTTTGAACTACAAACAGAAGTACTAAAGGAGCTTTAAGAATAGACTACTTCCTTTAAATCGAAGGAGAAAAATATCATTTTCTTACAACTTGTTTGGACAATTAATGAGACGAACATGACAAAATTTAATCAATTTTGACTCCATAGTGGCATGATTATCAAATAGGAAATATTTCTATTTTCCCTTTTTTTGGGTTTGGGGACTAATTAGGAATGCATGAAACGAGCTTGAACACAGAGGTTCACTCAGTCGGCTTCGCCGCTTGACTCAGCCAGGAAAGGCCGTGATAATCTGATATGCGAGTTCAATTCGACCTTTAAAAAACAATAATTATCGTATGATAAGTAACAATATAACAGAAGACAAATCTATCATTAACTCACCTTCAGGTGATGGTGGGCGTTATAATTTGCGCGGTGTATCAGCATCGAAAGAGGATGTTCATAATGCCATTAAAAATATTGATAAAGGATTGTATCCCAATGCATTTTGCAAGATAATCCCTGACTTTTTGGGAAACGACCCTGATTATTGTAACATTATGCATGCAGATGGTGCCGGAACAAAATCGTCGCTGGCATACATATACTGGCGCGAAACTGGCGATATTTCGGTGTGGAAAGGTATAGCTCAGGATGCGCTGATTATGAATATCGATGATTTGCTTTGTGTGGGTGCAACAGACAATATTCTTCTTTCGTCCACTATTGGGCGCAATAAGAATCTGATTCCAGGTGAAGTTATTTCAGCAATTATAAACGGTACAAACGATTTGGTAAATGAACTTGCCGAAATGGGTGTGAACATATATCCTACGGGTGGTGAAACCGCTGATGTGGGCGATATTGTTCGCACAATTATTGTTGACAGTACTGTGACCTGCCGCATGAAACGTTCCGAAGTGATTGACAATGCAAATATCAAAGCCGGAGATGTGATTGTGGGACTTTCGTCTTCAGGTCAGGCAACTTACGAAAAAGAATATAACGGTGGTATGGGCAGCAACGGTCTTACTTCAGCCCGCCACGATGTGTTTGCCAATTATCTGGCTGTGAAATATCCCGAAAGCTATAACCCCGAAATACCACAGAACCTTGCTTATTCCGGTTCGTGTAAACTGACCGATGAAATTGAAGGCCTGGGCATTGATGCCGGAAAACTTGTGTTATCTCCTACACGAACCTATGCACCTGTGGTAAAAAAGCTGCTGACTGAACTTCGTCCGAACATTCACGGCATGGTGCATTGCTCCGGTGGCGCACAAACCAAAATTCTTCACTTTATCGACAAGCTAAAAGTGGTAAAGAACAGGCTCTTTCCTGTTCCACCTCTATTTCAATTGATTCAACAAGAATCGAAAACCGACTGGAAAGAAATGTACAAGGTTTTTAATATGGGTCACCGGTTGGAAGTTTATCTTCCTGCAGAATATGCCCGGCAGGTTATCGATATTTCCAACTCTTTTGGTATTGATGCTCAAATCATAGGCTACTGTGAAGCTTCCAACAAAAAAGAACTGTTGATTGAAAGTGAGTTTGGAAAGTTTCTGTATTAGGCACACTATTGAAATACGATCCGATGTCGTTTAGATAGGGTCTGCCAGGAAACTATTTGAATAAAAACAAATGAAATTATATCCCTGAATTCTAGTTGCACCGTATGTTACAGTTGCAGCTTTGAATTCAAAGGCAATATCTGTTCTACCTATGTCAATTATTAAATGCACTCGCCTTATAGGCGCATATAAAAAGAAAAGCTGCAATTCCCGGTTGGGTTTGCAGCTTTTTTTAGTTCGAATGAAATAATTGTTTATTTCTTATTAATCTATCTTAAGTGCTTTCTTAATCAGTAATGGAATTTCAATTGGGAGACGTGCTACAGGAACACCTATTGCTTCAAAAGCAGCAATTTTTTCTTCAGCTGTTCCACTACCGCTGGAAATAATTGCACCGGCATGACCCATACGTTTTCCCGGAGGAGCGGATTGTCCTGCAATAAAGGCTACTACCGGTTTGGTAACATGATCCTTAATGAACTGAGCTGCACGTTCTTCGGCATCACCACCAATTTCACCAATCAGTACGATGGCTTCAGTTTCGGGGTCGTCCTGAAACATTTGCAGTAATTCCTGATAGTATAATCCGGCAACGGGATCACCACCAATTCCCACGCAGGTACTTTGACCAAGTCCGGCCTGAGTAAGCAAACTTACCATCAGATAAGTGAGTGTGCCACTTCGACTCATTAGTCCAACATTTCCTTTTTTGAATATATTTCCTGGCAAAATTCCCACCAGTGCTTCGTCGGGGGTTATCAATCCCGGACAGTTTGCACCAATTAATTTTACCCCTTTCTTTTTCAGGTAATTGGTTGCTTTTACCATGTCGAGTGTTGGAACTCCTTCTGAAATACAGATAACCAATTCTACACCGGCATCGCCTGCTTCCATAATGGCATCTCCAGCCAATGGTGCGGGAACAAATATAATGGAGGTGTTTGCACCTGTAGTTTTTACTGCATCTTCAACAGTATTGAAAACCGGAATACCATTCACATTCTGACCTCCTTTTCCGGGAGAAACACCGGCCACAATGTTGGTTCCGTATTCTTTCATTTTGGCGGTATGGAAACTTCCGTCACGTCCTGTCATTCCCTGAACAACTAATTTTGTGTTTTTATTTACTAATATGCTCATTTTTATTTGGTTGATTTGGTTATTATTATTACACCCATCCCCTAAAGGGAAATAATATTTTTTCTGTTGAAGGAAAATTGGGCGTTAATTAACTTGATTGACAAGGCGAATAGCTTCCTGAGCTGCTTCACTCAATGATTTTACGGTTGGTAAATTGTAATCGCTGATAATTTTCAGACCTTCTTCAGCATTCGTTCCTGAAAGTCGGATAACAATCGGGATATCAACTTTCATCTGATCTAATGCGGAAACAAGACCATGTGCCACATCATCGCACCGAGTAATACCGCCAAAAATATTAATCATTATCACTTTCACATTTTTATCGGAAAGTAACAGATTCATCGCGTCAATTACTTTTTGCGGACTTGAACTACCACCAATATCCAGGAAATTAGCAGGATTTCCACCATAATGTTTAATCACATCCATCGAAGCCATAGCCAGTCCGGCGCCATTAACCATACAACCAATATTTCCTTCCAGGCGAATATAGGTCAAACCACTATCTTTGGCTTCCAGTTCTTTCTTTTCATCTTCGGTTGGTTCGTTTAATGCCTCGATATCAGGATGACGATCCAGCGCATTATCATCAAAATTCATTTTACCGTCCAATGCAAGCAATTTTCCTTCGTCAGTAACCACCAACGGATTAATTTCAACCAACGAAGCATCCGTGTCCAAAAATATCTTATATAATTTCTGGAACAAATCAGCACCTTGTTTCACTAACGAGAAATCACTGAAAAGAGCAAAAGCAATTTTTCGTGCAAAGAAAGGCGACATGCCTAAATCAGGATCGATTGGGAATTTTAAAATAGCCTCAGGATTATCCTTAGCCACTTCCTCAATTTCAACACCACCTTCGGCACTTGCCATTAAAATAACCGACTTTGTGTTTCGGTCAATGGTCAGACCCACATAAAATTCGGAATTAAACTTTACTCCCTCGGCCACCAGCACTTTCTCAACCGTGTAACCTTTAATGTCCATACCCAAAATCTGGTCGGCTGCCTCACGTGCAGCATCCATGGTTCTTGCCAGTTTTACACCTCCGGCCTTTCCCCGACCACCTGCAAGCACTTGTGCTTTGACTACCACGGGGAGTCCAAGTTTCTCAGCTGCAGCACATACTTCATCAGTTGAGTAACATACGATTTCTTTCGTTACCGGTATAGAGTAGCGCGAGAAAATTTCTTTTGCCTGATATTCGTGAATCTTCATGAAATTAATTTGTATTTATGTTTTTTTTATGGTAATGATTCGTTTTTATAAATTGGATGTCCAAACTTACAATTTATTTATTTAAAACTGTACATTCTTCGTTGTTAAATCGATAACGTTTGCACAATTTATGAATTAGTGTGCATTTTATTAGTACAAATTAACCTCATTACAACTTTGTACAAGCTCTAAACATGATAAATTTTCAAAATGTTTATTTTTTGAGGTATTTTAATACTTATCTCTAATCACTCCATTAACGTTGACTTTTCAATTCAAATTTGTACATTTGTCAGACAAATTTATTTAAATGAAACGTGTCCTCATTTCCACCCGTTTGCTTCCCGAGGGATTTTCCGAACTTATGCAACAATTTGATGTTGTATTCCCTGAAACTGAAATATTTTCAAAAGAAGAAGCCATTAGTCTTTTACCCGAATTTGATGCATTTTTACCAACTTTTCAATTTAAAGTGGACAAAGATGTGATAGATACAGCTGCCAAACGTGTAAAAATCATTGCTAATTACGGTGTGGGTTACAATAACATTGATGTGGAATATGCAGCCAAATGTGGAATAGTAGTTACTAACACTCCCGACCCTGTTATTCAACCAACAGCCGAACTGGCATTTGCTCTGATGCATGCTGCAGCTAGGCGAATTGCAGAATGTGACCGCAAATTGCGAACTCAAAATGGATTAAAATGGGGTGTGCTTGAAAATTTAGGACTTACACTTCATGGTAAAACACTTGGTATAGTGGGTATGGGTCGGATTGGTCAGGCATTAGCCTGTCGGGCTTTAGCAAGCGGAATGAAAGTTATATACTTTAACCGTACCAAACTTGATAACGTCACCGAACAAAAATACAATGCCCAACGATTCGAACTAGATGAATTGCTGTGGCAAGCTGATTTTGTGTCACTTCATACACCATTGACTGACGAGACGTATCATTTAATCAATGCCGAAAGGTTGAAAATAATGAAGCCGACTGCCATTTTGGTGAATACTGCTCGCGGTCAGGTAGTGGATGAAGTTGCATTAGTTGAAGCATTAAAAAATCGTTGGATTTTTGCTGCAGCACTCGATGTTTATGAATTTGAACCTGATATAAATCCGGAATTATTGAAACTTGACAACGTGGTGTTAGCTCCTCACAACGGAACTGCCACAGTGGAAGCACGTAATGAAATGAGCCGTTTTGCTTCACAAAACATTATACGTTTTTTTGAAGGTAGATCGGATATTAGCCGGGTAAATTAATTGACTACTTTTAAACCTTTTGCATTTGCCGGAGTCTGAATTTCTAAACAATCAATTTATGAGTATTTCTGAAGAGGATTTGCTAAAACAATTGAGTAATCCCGGGAAACGTGCATCTACGTTTTCCACGTTGGTGCGCACGTATCAGGAGCGGATTTATTGGCATATCCGTAAAATGGTTCTTTCACATGAAGATTCAAACGATGTATTGCAAAATACCTTTATGAAAGCATGGAATGGGCTGGATGGATTCAGAGGTGATTCACAGTTTTCAACCTGGCTTTATCGAATTGCAACGAATGAAACACTTACTTTTCTGACAAATAAACGATTGAGGAATACCAATTCGTTGGACGATGTGGAGGACAGTTTGATATTGAACTTGCGAGCCGACACATATTTCAACGGAAATGAGATACAGCTTAAACTTCAGGAAGCCATTCTTACCTTACCGGAGAAACAACGTTTAGTGTTTAACATGAAGTACTTCGAAGATATAACTTACGAAGAAATGGAAAAAATTCTCGGCACTTCGGTCGGAGCATTGAAAGCTTCTTATCATCATGCAGTGAAGAAGATTGAAAAAATATTTGAAGAATAGTTAATAGTTTATAGAATGTAATTTATAGTAGGTAGTTAATAATTATAACTGATTTAAACCAATTTACGATAAAACAGTCAAAGAAATATATGAAAACAACTAAAATAATATCATTGGATGAAATAGGTAAAGAATTGCCTTTCAGGGTTCCTGAAAACTATTTCAATGATTTTGCGGCACAAATAGACAAACAAACAGGCTACCGGAAACGGACTTTGGCATTTATGAGGCCGTGGATGTATGCTGCCGCAGTATTTGTTGGCATCGTTGTGGTTGGTCAGGTATTTTACAACACAAACCGTCAGAAAACGATGACAGCTGAAAATTATGAATCATACGTTATGGCTCAGGTTGATGAGTCATCCTTAGTGGATTATTATGTAAATGAACCGGCTAAATAAAAAATAAGTCATTAAATCATACACAATATGAAGACCTTAAAGTACAATCTCCTATTTATTTTCACATTTATCTGTCTCATTGTAAATGCACAGGAAAGACCGCCTTTTCCGAAAGTAGAAGAAATGCACAACCGTAAATGGCAGTTTATTGTTGAAAAAACCAAGTTGACACAAGTAGAATCCGATGCTACTCTTCCTGTCTTTATGGAATTTGAAAAAGCTGTGTGGGCTTTTCATGCTAAAAACGGAGAATTTTTTCATTTTACCAAAGATAAAATGAAAGATCCAAATGTAAATTATTCGGATATCAACGACCGTTATGTGGAAATGGGTATGACACAGGCACAAATGTTCAAGAACTATCATCTCAAATTACGCAAGATACTACCCGCTGAAACTCTTTTTCGTTACTACAAAGCCGAACGTGAATTCAAACGTGAATTACTTAAGGACTTCAAGAACCGGCCTCAACGGGGTAAACGTGCTCATAATGAGGATCCTGAATAAATTTCAGTCAAATTGCCTTCAGGGGTTGGTTTGAAATAAAAAAAATACTATCTTTGCAGACCGAAAAACAAGGTTCGTTGGCCGAGTGGCTAGGCACCGGTCTGCAAAACCGATTACGGCGGTTCGAATCCGCCACGAACCTCTCTAAAAACCTTCTTAGCGCTGATATAAACTACGGCAACTAAGAAGGTTTTCTGTTTTTTCAATCGTTTGCGGACATATTTCGGGAAGTTTTACAGCTTTCAGTTTTCATTGATAATTCTATATTTAAATTTGTAACGAAATACTCATTACAAATACCATGAAAGTACACTTCAGCATACATTTTAAAACTAATTGGGGACAGTCACTGGTTCTGTTTTTGCACACTTCTCCCAATACGACGCAAAGCGTTATAATGAGTTGTAACGATAAATCTGTCTGGACAGCAGATGTTGATATCGAACCAAACACCAACGGAATTTCGTATCAATACACCGTGTTGAACGCCGATAAATCTTCGATTTACGAGTATGGCGGCATACGACACGTTCAGTTTCCGGTTACAAAAGAGAGCGTTTCTATTATAGACAATTGGCGAGCATCTTATGGTGATAGTCCGTTTAAAAGCGCTGCTTTCTCCGATTGTTTTTTTAAACGTTCAGAAAATTCTCACATTCAACCCGGGGAAGGCAATGTTGTTCTAACAATTAATTGTCCGCAAATGGAGCCAAACCGTCATTTTGCCATTGTTGGAAATCAAGCGACACTTGGCAATTGGGATGTTTCCAGAAAACTAAAGCTGGACGATTCAGCTTATCCCGTTTGGAGTATTGCCCTTGATGCCTCCAAAATTAAATATCCGCTCGAATATAAATACCTGATTGTTGATTCTGCTACCGATGAAGTACTGGCATGGGGTGGGGGACCAAACCGAATGTTGGCAAAAGCAGATCCAAAGCAGCTCACCATTGTGAATGATGAGCATTTTATCCGCACCATTGAGTCTTGGAAAGGTGCAGGAGTAGCAATCCCCGTTTTTTCGTTACGCAGTGAGGAAGGTTTCGGAATTGGCGAATTCTATGATTTAAAGAAAATGGTGGATTGGGCTAAGCGTACCGGACAACATATCATTCAGACCTTGCCGATTAACGACACCATTCTGTATCACACCAACTACGATTCCTATCCGTATAATGCCGTCTCAGTTTACGCATTGCACCCTATTTACCTGCATTTGGAAAGTGTTGGAAAGCTTAAAACAAAAAAACAGAACGACTATTTTGAAGCCAAACAGAAAGAGTTGAATGGCAAAACCTTTTCGGATTATCAGAATGTTATGAGTGCTAAATGGGAGTATTTCAAAGCAGTTTATCCCCATGAGAGCAAGGTTGTGTTTAACTCTGCTGAATATAAAAACTTCTTTGATGCTAATAAAGAGTGGCTTGTTCCCTACGCCGTATTTTCCTATCTGCGCGATTTGTACGGAACGCCGGAGTTTGGTAAATGGCCGGAACATAGCAGATATAACAAAGCTGAAACAGAAAATCTTGCTGCCGAAGATAAACCACATTATCACGATATTGCCATTTTCTATTTCCTGCAATTCCATCTTCACATGCAACTCATCGAGGTACATGATTATGCCCGTGCTAACGGAATTGCCATTAAAGGTGATATTCCGATTGGTGTAAGTCCGCGCAGCGTTGACGCGTGGGTTGAGCCCAATTTATTCAACACTAACGTACAGGCAGGTGCGCCGCCAGATGATTTCTCGGCTACCGGTCAAAACTGGGGTTTCCCTACCTACAACTGGGAAGGAATGGAAAAAGATGGCTATCGGTGGTGGCGTAAACGTTTCCAGAAACTTGCAGAATATTTTGATGCTTATCGTATTGACCATATACTAGGATTCTTTCGTATATGGGAGATTCCTATTGATGCTGTTTGGGGGCTGACAGGTAGTTTCAATCCAAGCATAGCGTTTACACGTCATGAACTCGAAGCGAAAGGTCTGTGGTGGGATGAAAACCGTTTTCTGAAGCCTTACCTCAAAGAACACGTGCTTTATGCTACCTTTGGTAAATATACCGACGATGTGATTAGGGAATACCTGTTACAGGACGGTTGGCAAAACTATAAATTTAAACCTGAGTTCAACACACAGAAGAAAATTGAAGCACATTTTGCATCGTTAGGTTATAATTTTGGGAACAAAGAAGTGTTGATTCGTGATGGATTATATATGCTGCATTGCGAAGTACTTTTTGTACGTGATTCGCGTGATTCACAAAAATATCACCCACGCATTTCCATGCAGAGTTCGGCAACATTCCGCGACCTGCCTGATGAAACTCGCCGACTGCTTGATCGAATTTACGTAGATTATTTCTACCATCGTCATACTGAATTCTGGAAACAACAGGCGTTGAAAAAACTTCCTGCACTGATTTCATCAACCAATATGCTGGTTTGTGGCGAGGACCTGGGAATGGTGCCCGACTCAGTACCTGATGTAATGGAAGCGCTGGAAATTATCAGTCTTGAAATTCAGCGAATGCCTAAAAAGCTCAATACCGAATTTGCTATGCCGGCAAATGCTCCGTATCGCTCGGTTTGCACAACCGGAACTCACGATATGAATCCTTTGCGTGCGTGGTGGGAAGAAGACCATGCTATTTCGCAACGATTTTATAATCAGGTTCTCGGAATGCAGGGGCCTGCACCTATTGAATGTCAGACCTGGATAGCAGAACGTATAATTCAACAGCATCTCGACTCTAAAGCCATGTTGATTATTCTGCCGTGGCAGGATTTTATTGCTATAGATGCAGGTTTACGACACGAGCACCCATTTGCCGAACGTATCAATGTGCCAAGCAACCCACGTAATTTTTGGTGTTACCGAATGCACATCACGCTGGAACAGTTGCTATCCGAAGATAGGTTTAATGATAAAGTAAAGGAAATGATTGAGAGTTCGGGAAGATGAGATAACCCCTAACGCCAAAATTATTAATGGCACGTATTCTGTGTTACATAAAAATAATTTAAGGTTAAAATGTATTTTATCAATACTTTACGACAAATCTTTCATTAATGTATTTGTGTTTCGTTTGTAAACCCCGATTCCTGCCAGTGAAGCTCCGATAACTGTAGACAAAACACCCGGAATAAAGCCAATATAATAGGTTGTGACTGTGATTTGAGCGCGAATAATACTTGGCATCATCATGTTGGAATTGCGCATCATGTTTCGGGCATCAATGCCGTAAACCTGCAATGGCCAGGAACATAGCAATCCGATAATAATACCAACCACAGAGCCAATAATCCCAACCAGCAAAGCCTCGCCTACCAGCGAACGGTAAATTTCATGTTTACTTTCGCCAAT
>CAIKVR010000123.1 GCA_903830915.1 uncultured Bacteroidales bacterium | reverse complement strand
GGGGAGAATATCAAAACCGAGATAAACAACGTCAAAAACTACATGGAAAGCGAAAAATTTAAAAGTTCTGCAAGCACTTTCGGTGAGCGGGTTCTGGATATTTTGCGCTGGTTCTTCAAAATTATTTTCGGTTTTGTAGGTGCTTTGATGGGCATGGTGGGAGTTATTGTGATAGGCGCATTAATTCTGGCTCTTTTCTTAGTGATATTTGAACCAACAGTCTTTCATGGTTTTGGATTAGATGGGTTGACAAACTGGGGAATGATTAGTCCGGAAAAAATGATATTCTTAATCATTTCATTAATTCTACTCATTGGTGGACCGATTTTTATATTGATTTACTGGGCTATTCGCCTGATTTCGGGTCGTCACCAATCCAATCACACGGTTTCGTGGGTAATTCTGATACTTTGGTTTGCAGGTTTATTTATGTTCTTCAGTGTCGGTGGAAGAGCTTTAGTCAACATGCGCCATTACGATGGTCATCCATTTAGTTTCACGTGGAGTGATGAAGATAAACCTTTGGTTGATGAAGTTCGAACAGTAGAAGCATTTCATGCCATCGAAATATCGGGTAATTTTGAATTGACACTCAAAAAAGATTCTGCTCAAAATGTAGTTGTTTCAAGCCCTGAAGATTTCAATTCGAAAATAATCACCAAGGTAGAAAATGGCGTACTTCATATTTACTCCGAACATATTTTGCTAAACAGAACACTCAAAGTATCTGTTTCGTCAGATTCGTTGAAAAATGTAATTGCAAAAGGCGCATGTAAAATAAATACAGACAATCAACTGATTAACAAAGATTTTTCGCTTGAGTTATTAGGTGCCAGCGAGGCCGATTTGAATGTAAATATAGCAGGTACACTAAATCTGGAAACAAAAGGTGCATCGAAAGTTGATTTAAAAGGTACGTGTCAGACACTGAAAGTAAACGGTGTGGGTGCCAGCGAAATTGAAGCTACCGAATTGATAGCCAAAAATGCTGATATTCGTGTCACCGGAGCTACTCATGCCAATGTATACGCCACCGAAAGTCTTAATGCCGAAGCCAAAGGAGCTAGCGACATTGATTGCAAGGGTCATCCTAAAAATGTAAAGAAAACCAATCACGTTAGTTCAAGTATAAAAGTAGAATAATCGAACTTAAATTTTTCGAATCCTGCTATGTACTTGCGTAGCAGGATTTTTTTTATCAATAGATTGTCTATTTCAAAAGATTATGTATTTTTGTCGGAATAATTTATAAAATTCCCAAATCATTAATAATTTTCTATGAAAAAAAGTTTATTCACATTACTTGCTTCTATTCTGTTGATTATTAGTTTTACAGGATGTAGTGATAAAGATGTTTTTTCATTTGTCAATAAAACAGTAGTAGTTGACAAACCGGGAGATTTAGCTAATGCACTTGCATTAACCAATTTGAGTGGAATCAATACCTTGAAAATTAGTGGCAAAATGGATAGTCGTGATTTCAAAACCATTCGCGACCACATGTCAGAATTAAAGGAGCTTGATTTGTCGAATGTAACAATTGTGGCTTATAAAGGCTATGAAGGTACCGGGGGAATTGAAATATACGATTATCAGGCAAATTATATTCCTAATTATGCATTTTACAATCCAAAAACAGGTTCAAGTATAACTTCGCTAAATAAAATTACATTTCCACAAAACCTCAAAGTCATTGGTTCATCAGCTTTTGTCGGTTGTACCGGTTTAACTTCTTTGAACTTTCCTACTGAACTGAAAAACATAGGCGACAGATGCTTTGCACGTTGTAGCGGATTAACTAACAAAGTGATTATTCCAGCTAAAGTTGATACCATCGGTTATTCAGCTTTTGCCTTTTGCTCCGCACTTACATCAATTCAACTGTCTGATTCACTACTTTATATCGGTGAAACAGCTTTTATTGGTTGTAGTTCGCTTTCAGGGACTATAACCCTGCCATCTAAACTTACAAGTATAAACGATGCGACTTTTCAGTCATGCAGTAGTTTAACACAAATAAATATACCTGCATCGCTACAAAG
>CAIKVR010000122.1 GCA_903830915.1 uncultured Bacteroidales bacterium | reverse complement strand
TAGAGATTATTTGCCTTAATAACAATAAAAAAAGTAATTAACAACAATTAAATGAAAATCAAAATGAAAAAGAAAATTGCAATTTTATCGCTTGTTGCGATGTTTTTATCTGTAACTGCTTTTGCTCAGACTCAAGCTCCTGCCAAAGCTGAAAAAGCTAAAACTGAAATGAAGTGTGACAAAAAAGATGCTGGAAAAGCTTGCTGCAAAGACAAAAAAGAAGGTGACAAATGTTGCAAAGAAACAGGTAAAGCTTGTGACAAAAAAGCTGAAACTAAAAAAGCTGCTGATAAAAAATAAATCGCATGAATCCAAACAAAAAGCTCTTAATCAAAAGATTAAGGGCTTTTTTCTTTCTTTATGAATTAAATCAATCCGTATTTTATCAGTAGTTCAGCCATTTCTTTCTGAACTTTTAACGCTTCATTTCTTGCAGCTTCAGCATAATCTTTCATGGAGGAAGCATAAATAATTTGTCGGGAGGAATTTACGAGTAATCCACAAGTGCTGTTCATACCATATTTTGCTACTTCCTGAAGACTTCCTCCCTGAGCACCAACTCCGGGAACAAGTAGGAAGTGATCCGGAATAATAGAACGAATATCAGTCAGCATTTCGGCTTTGGTTGCGCCTACTACATACATCATGTTTTCATCGGTTCCCCATTTCAGAGATGTTTTCAGCACTTTTTCGAACAATCGCTCTCCTGTTTCTACATCTTTTATAAACTGAAAATCGTAAGCTCCTTTGTTTGAGGTAAGTGCCAGCAACGTCACCCATTTTCCTTCGTATGTAAGGAATGGAGTTACCGAGTCTTCGCCCATGTATGGTGCAACTGTCACCGAGTCAAATTCCAAATTGCCAAAGAAAGTGCGAGCATACATTGCTGAAGTATTCCCTATATCACCTCGCTTGGCATCGGCTATAATAAACTGATCCGGGTAATTGGAGCGTATGTAAGCTACTGTACGTTCCAATACTTCCCAACCTTCCAATCCGAGACTCTCGTAGAATGCGAGATTGGGTTTGTATGCCACGCATAAATCGGCAGTTGCATCAATTATTGCTTTGTTGAATACAAAAATGGCATCGTCTGATTCATCATAAAGGAATTCTGGAATTTTGGTTGCATCGGTATCCAATCCCACGCAAAGAAAAGATTTCTTGCGTTTTATGTTTTCAACTAATTCTTGTTTAGTCATATTTATATTTACAATTTAGTCATTTACAATTTTCGATAGTTAACCAGTCAACTAATTTACAATTCACTATCTTTCAGTCGTTCGGCATTTTCTGCCACAATCAAATTGTCAATAACGCTCTGTATATCACCGTTCATAAATGCTGAGAGATTATAAATGGTGAAATTGATACGATGATCGGTAATTCGTCCTTGCGGATAGTTGTAGGTGCGTATTTTAGCCGAACGGTCACCGGTAGAAACCATGGTTTTACGTTTTGAACCAATTTCATCCAGGTATTTCTGATGTTCAATGGCATAAATACGCGAACGAAGTTCAATCATAGCCTTCGCCTTATTCTTATGTTGAGATTTTTCGTCTTGACACTGCACCGTTATTCCTGTTGGAATATGTACCAAGCGGATGGCTGAATAAGTTGTATTTACCGACTGTCCACCTGCACCTGACGAACAGAAGGTATCCACCCTGACGTCAGATTCTTTCAACTCAATATCAAATTCTTCGGCTTCAGGCAATACAGCTACAGTTGCTGCGGAAGTATGCACACGACCCTGTGTTTCAGTTTGAGGTACACGTTGCACGCGGTGAACACCCGATTCGTATTTAAGCGTTCCGTACACGTTTTCACCTGAAACTGTAAATATTATTTCCTTATAACCGCCTGATGTCCCTTCACTTATATTTGTAATTTCTAACTTCCAACCTTTTGTTTCGCAGTACTTTGTGTACATTTTGAACAAATCACCGGCAAAAATGGCAGCTTCGTCTCCACCCGTACCACCACGAATTTCGACAATAGCATTTTTATTGTCTTCCGGATCGACAGGAATAAGCAACAACTTGATATTTTCTTCCATTACCGGGATTTTTGGCTCAATCTCATCAATTTCCAGCTTGGCCATTTCGCGCATTTCCGAATCAGTCTCACTGTCAAGCAATTCTTTTGCTTCCGCTAAATGACCCAAAGCCAGTTCATATTCATTTTTAGCAGTTAGGATTTTTTCCAGATCGTGATATTCCTTGTTAAGTTTCACATAGCGTTTCTGATCCGAAATCACAGAAGGGTCGGTAATCAAAGTCGAAATTTCATCGAACTTGTGTTGTAGACCTTCTAATTTTTCTAAAAGTGTTTTTTCAGCCATTGTATATGTTGAGTTGCTAATCTGATTTAATTTAATTGCTTATTTACTGCTAATTGCTGATTTTTCTCTTCGTTCAGCTTCATCTTTAAGGTTATGGATAAAACGTTTCAAACGCCATTCCATAATAAGTTTAAAGCGATTTTGAGTGATAAAGATATTGAAAAACCAACCAAATTTTACATGCGATTCCAAAACCAACCAATTTCCTTTATTTTTGGAAGGAATTACTGCTAAAGAATTATTCATATTCTTTATAAATCCATTGGAATTGAGCAAATTCAACTTTAAAGTATTGCCTTTCCCTGACTGTTCTCCGATAAGTTTACAGTCTACAAATATGTTTGGAATGGTAATTACACCCGGGATAATCACATCGCCTATTCCGCGTAAAACGCTATTACCTTTGTTGAATGATGTTGATTTAAAATATAGCATCATTAATTCATTTTTTTCTTTACGCAGATTCATTCCTCTCAATGCCCACGTATAAAGTGCATCGAGTTTAAAACGCATTTGATAATCATAGTCGCGCATTACTGCATCACAAACACTATCGGAAGAATTGACCCACACCTGACAATAAGTTGCAAATTCCTCATTTCTGTACTTTGTGGATATGGAATCAACAGGCGAAGCCTTAGTAATCACAACCGTAAAAGCCAACAAAATAATCAGAAATATAGTACGATTCATCAAAATTCAGATTTACTGCTTTTTGGGCTGAATTAATTTGTTCGGAACATTATTTTGTCTTTTCAGACACTCAACACGAATATTTTCTGTAAATTTTTTGATTCTCCATTCTACAATGCTTTTGTAACGCTTTTTGGTTATAAATAAATTAAAAAACCAACCAAACTTTATTTTTACATAAGTCGTCAATAGTTGTTCGTTGTTCGATTGTGGAATTATGGTTATTATTCCGGTTGCATTCTTCAATAAGAGATCAGAATAAATAATGTTAGCTGATATTTTTTGAATGCCGGATATATTCTTGTTTTTGAATACCAAAGCATCCACTTTTATTCCATTAAATGTTATAACCCCGGGTACTACTATGTCGAAAATACCATGGGTTATTTTTGTTTTATCGTCGTTCACCGATGATTTGAATATGATTATCAGTTCGTTATTTTTATTCTGCAACCCGAGATCTTTCAGCGCCCAATTAAACAGATTTCCCGGCGAATTATGAAAATCATTGACGAAATAATCAGTTACTTCAGCCGAAACTTTAGTTGAGACTTTCAACCGAAGCTGATATTGAGTAACAAATTCACCATCCTGATATACAGTTGAAATGCTGTCGTTGCCTAGTGCGTAAAGATTAGCACACAAAAAAACAAATAGGTAAGTCAGTAATTTCTTCATATAGGAATTCAAAAATATTCACTTTCAAAAGCGGGTGCAAATTTAGCATTTATTTGGCTGACAAAAAAATACTTTTTTTTTGATCCAAAGCTGTGGTTAGTATGCCTGTATATTCATG
>CAIKVR010000121.1 GCA_903830915.1 uncultured Bacteroidales bacterium | reverse complement strand
GTACCTGTTCCGTTTTCAAAGAAGTAAATTTTGTAGAACTTACCCTGCATAACGCCATCATTAGCAGCAATTTTCCAACGACGGACATCAAAGGGTCGATGTTCTTCGGCATACAATTCTACCCCTCTTTCTCTGTGAATTAGCTCTTTCATTTTATCCGGAGTTCCATAAGCAGGATTTCCGGGTGTAAGCAAAGGTAATGCAGCACGAATTCTGATTCTGTTAAGGTAGATAATGATATCAGCATTCGTTGGGTCACATTCGTTTAATGCTTCTACATAATTCAGATATAATTCAGCCAGACGCATTGTAGGCCAGAACAGATTGCAGGTACCATTTGTAGAATTAACCTGATTGATGAATTTTTTGAAATAGAACCCATTTGGAACTCCTATACCCGAAAGTTGAGTTCCAGCTCCGGTTTGTACTACATTTCCATTAAGGCCTCCTTTACGGTAAAGAAATTTAGCAGTATCCTGGCCACCCGTACCATTCATGTTTCCGGTTTGAGTGTAAGGCATTCCCGGAACCCAAACTGATTCATGAAAACGGGGTTCCAATTTTTTTAAGTACAATTTCAGACTGGTAAAATTTGAACTATCGGGCAATGTGCTTATATCATTTCCATTCTTATCCCTGAAAACCTTTAGAAAATTAAGTGGCATCGACATTACACAATTCCCCCACGAATAATAAATAGGGCATCCCCAACGAATAATGTTAGCTCCTGCAGCCTGAGATCCATGAGAGTGATCGAAGAATATTGTTTCTTTATTTCTGCTATCAAGCACTGCACCGGTTGCAATTTGGTAACCTTCGCCAACCCGATTACCTACCTGATCGTCTGTTGTTAATGCATATCCATTTGCCTCAGCCCAATCAATAGCAGTTTTTGCAGCATCAGCTGCCAGTTTCCACCGATTTTGGTCATAATTTCCATAACAAATCAACGAATCTTTCTGGTCGCCATACGAAACAGGAGGAGTTGCTGAATTAAACAGCGGACTTGCTGCATAAAGTAATGTTCTTGCTTTCAGACCAAGGGCAAAACCTTTGGTTACACGTCCTTGTTCGGCACTACTAAACGAATTTGGAAGATATTGAGCAGCATCGTCGCAACTGTTTACGATAAAATCAACAGTTGATTTCAAGCTCTGACGATAGCCTTCCGGTACAATAAAAGCTTTTTTAAGCCCACCTACTTCTTTCACTATCACTTTAGGAGTTGTAGTCATTAAGGGCATGCCACCAAAGCGCCGTAACAATTCAAAATAAATCATGGCACGGAGCACTTTTGCCTCACTTTTCACCTGAGCCCGATAGGTTTCGGTAAAATTATATTTTGCAGTGGTTTTTAAGGGTACAGAATCAACATTATCCAGAAAAACGCAAGCTGTGCGAATTCCGGCCATGGCTTTCCATATATCAAATTCATTTTGATTGGTTGGTCCCCATGTGCCATTTTTGAAACTGGCTGCCTGATTACCTCCAAATTGATCTCCCTCATCACAAGTAGCCATCATCAAACCATCACGTGTTCCGGCATCCGACTGATTACTGCCGCCTTCACCCGTAATAAAACCATTAACGACACATGATCCGTAAACCGTAAATAAAGCTTTCATAGCCATATCAGGGTCACTAAATACCATTTCCTTTGTCAGATTACTGCCTTCCGGTTGTTCCAGAAAATCGGAACAAGCTGGCAATATTGTCAAAAAGATAAGGACTAAGGCGTATGTCAGATTCTTATTATATTTTTTCATATCATTTTTAATTTAAAACCTTATTAGAACTGTACATTAAAACCAAAGTTAAATACACGCATCATGGGGTAAATACCTCCACTTGAATTTGCAGCTATTTCAGGGTCATAAAATGGCATTTTAGTAACAGTATACAAATTTTGTCCATTGGCAAATATTCTCAGATTGTTAATTCCGTTTTCTTTTAAAAATGGGATATTAAACCGATAGGCAATTTCGAGATTTTTTAATCGCACGTATGATGCATCTTGTTGCCAATAAGAAGAGGTTTGAAAATTTTGTGGATAATTGCCAAGCGTTACCCGTGGATAAGTGATTTTTTCACCCGCAGCATAACGTTCAGGAGTCCAGCGTTCCAGATTGAAATCGAAAGCAGCTTTCTGACTTCCCTGAAATGCAGTTACACCATCGCCCGAAATATAGGTTGATACATTTCCTGTTCCCTGAATTAAAGCGGATAGTTCAAATCCTTTCCATTCGAAACCAAACGAAAAACCATATACAATTTCAGGAATATTGGGATTTCCGATATTGGTTTTGTCGTTATCATCAATTTTACCATCGCCGTTAATATCTACATATTTAATATCACCGGGATGCAATCCTGCACCTTCCCATATAGATTTCGGACGGGTTGGATCATCAATTTCAGCCTGCGTATTAAAAAGTCCATCAGCCACCAGACCTTTGGGTTGACCAATTCGGTTGCCGGTGGCTGCTAAACCAGGATAGGCAGCAGGTGATTCGTCCATGTAAATAACCTTATTACGTGCAAACGAGTAATTTGCATTTACCCAATAGCTAAAATCTTTTGTTTTATCTTTAAATCCAATCTCAAACTCATATCCGTGATTTTCAGCCTGACCTATATTATAAGGTGCTACCAGACCTGCATTACCAAACGATGCAGGAATATTTAATCCCCATAAAATATCGTTTCGTGTTTCGAAGAAGTAATCTGCACCAAAAGTCAGTTTATCTTTTAAAAATTTCAAATCCAACCCAAAATTGGTTTTTTTAGCTTTTTCCCAGGTAACATCAGTATTACCCAACGATGATTCTTTATAGCCCTGAACCAACAAATTGCTTTGACCGAAATAGTAACGATAATCGTTATAAGCATTAGCAACACTTGCAAATGCTGATGGTAAAAATAAGAACCTTGAACCACTTAATTTGTCATTCCCAACCAAGCCATACGAAGCCCTCAACTTCATAAATGTCAAAACATCGTTTTTAGGAAAGAATGATTCCTGCGAAATAACATAACCTCCTGAAATAGCGGGGAATAAACCAAATTGTTTGTCGGTGGCAAAGTTTTCCGAGCCATTGTAACCCACATTAAATTCAATCATATATTTATTCACATAATTGTAAGTAACCCTACCAACCAATCCCATTATATTAAATGGTAGTTGGTTTGTACCGTCAAAATATCTTCTGGTATTACCTAACAAAAGTCCTCCAATAGTGCTTCCATTTGTTGTTTTGCTATATTCCAAAGCTCCTTCTGTATAAATGGCTGTAGTTTTTGAAAAGGCTTCAGAATTGAATCCTACAGGACCTTCGAAATTACTTTGAACAACAACCGGTGTAATGAAATTTGCCCAGTCAACCGGATCGCTGCTTTTACGATAGAGATCATACATTGGAATTGATTTACTACGGGTTACGGCCTGATTATAATAACTGTCGTAAGCCACTTTTGCCTTTGCTACTAAACCCGGAACAAGGGCATCCAGTTTGTACTTAAATGAAATATCAACATTAAGGTTGCTGGAGAAATTCTTATAATATCCGTAACTTAATAATTGATAAAGAGGAGTATTGGAAACCTGACTTGAAGGCGATCCTTGCACATTCCGGATAATTTTTCCATCCACCAACACCGGATTCATCATCGGATTGGCACTTAGAATGGTGCCCAAAAAACTGTTTGAGTTACCACCCGAATAATTTGAATTTACGATGGAGGTTCCAACTTTTATGGAGGTAGAGAAATCTTTTGTCCAATCCACATCTACGTTGGTTCTGATATTGTAACGGTTGTATTCGGGATTGGCACTGAATTGTTTAAATACATCTCCCATTTTAAACGCACCTTGTTGATTAAAAGCTCCCAAAGAGACGAAGTAACGTGCATTTTTGGTACCGCCACTCACATTTACGTTGTGTTGCGACTGCGGAGAAAGATCTTTAATCATGTAATTCATCCAATCAATATCCGGATGAAAATATGGATCGTCTTTTTTAGTAAAGCGTTCCAAGTCAAAAGCTGTAAAAGTTGGTGTCATTCCTGAGTTTACGGCTGCTTCATTATTCAAAACAGCGTAATCATACGAGCCTAACAATTTGGGCAAGCGAATAGGATTCTGAACGCCATAATTCATCGTATAACTGATTTGTGGTTTGCCTTCACGCCCTACTTTGGTAGTTACAATAATAACCCCGTTAGCACCACGAATACCATACACTGCTGTTGCAGAAGCATCTTTAAGAATATTAATGCTTTCAACTTCATTCGGATCAATTTCGTTGAACTTACGTTCCACACCATCAACCACTACCAACGGAGAAGTTCCGCCACCAAACGTACCGACACCACGAATATAAATATCGGCCACATCTTTACCCGGCTCACCACCGCGTTGAACTGCTACTAAGCCCGGTGTACGACCAACCAATGCATTTCCGATAGCAGCTACAGGTGTTTTCAATAAATCTTCACCATGTACCGACCCCATTGAACCGGTAACAGTTACTTTTTTCTGTGTTCCATAACCAACCACCACCACTTCATCCAGATTCTGTTCATTTTCTTTCAAAACTACATTTATAGAATTTGTGTTTCCAACAGGTTTTGTTACAGACTCATAGCCTACATAGGTAAATACGAGCAATGCATTTGAAGGTACTTTTGAAAGCGAAAATTTGCCATTAATGTCTGTTACCGTTCCATTAGAAGTTCCTTTGACTAAGATATTCACTCCAATCAAAGCCTCACCCTTAAGGTCGGTGATTTTGCCTGTTACAACCTTCTGTTGTACTACGCCGGGCTGCTTTTGGGCAACGGCAACAAACAGCAGAAAGTTACACAGAAACAGTATGAACATTTTTTTAGCAATAGCTAAATTATTAATTTTCATATTCTTTATTATTATTTATTCTGATTCGGTTGATTTGAACTAATCAATAACTGAATTCTTCAGCGAAGAAACATTTTTTGGCGGATTAACTTCAAAAATACTGCATAAAATCCGCGCGTGGCAGTATTACTTTGAGAAAGAAAAACACATCTTTGGATAGTTCGGTTGTGTAAAATTTATATGATATAAGTAGTATGAATAATATATTGTGGTATTTCAAAATTCAGACCTCTCCCTAAATCCCTCTCCCAAGGAGAGGGACTTGGCTGAGTGCAACAAAGAAGATATACGACACTATTTCTTTCCCATTACTTAAACGAGTATCACAATCAAAAAACATCATTACAAGCTATCTCTGTTCGGTTTTGAACAGAGATAGTTCGTAATTTTCGTGCAAAATTATTTGTTTACAACTTTTTGAGAGTAAGTGCTTGCACCTCTGCTGACATTAATCAAAACAACTCCTTTATCGAAAGATGAAGCATTGATAAACATTGTTTCAACTACCGCAACACCACTATAAAGTTGCTTGCCGTTTACATTGAAGATATTAACTTTGTCGTTACTTTGTAAACCGCTAACAAGACACAACTCATCGATAACGGCTGCAGAAACTCCTGTTAACGTTTGTTTTGGAGCAAGAATTTCCGTTGAAGTTGATTGAAATGCACCTATGTCAGCTTTACCGTTAACTACAAGAGTTTTTCCAGCCAAATCAACGGTTGGAAGTAATGGGAAAGTATTCGGGAGTCCTGTAACTGTGGCAACTCCTATACCTGGTGAATTTGATTTTATATGAAAATCTGAAGCAACTAATTCAGCCCATTTTTCATCTGTATCTGCCAAACCGGTAAACGATGTTGGTTTAACAAACAAAGGATCTGTAGTTATTAAACCCGGTGTATTTACAGCTGTGGCAGTAATATCAACTGCTCCACCCTGAATTGCACAAGTTGTAAAGTTTTTAATACCACCATTTTGAGAAACAAGTTGAGCAGTGGTTTGACCTTCGTTACCCCATACAATACTGTTATACCCAATCGACCAGTGTGTCCAGTTATCCAACAATATACCGGCACAAGCAAGTCCGCTAGTTGAAACATCCGTGCCAACTCCTTGTGCATTTACATTGATAATACCGGTTGTTTTGTTGTTGGCAATAGTGCAATAAATCATATATCCGGGTGCAGTATTAAAATTTACAGTAGCCTTGCCAGCTATATTATTTATAATTAGGCAATTGTATAAAGTTGCCGAAGTTCCAGCAGCTCCTGCTGACAAGTTCTTTTTACCTTGAACTGCACTACCAATTGCATACGAACCTGTTGCATTGCAATTACGAATAACACAATTTGAAAGTACACCTTTCAATGTGAGTAAAGCACCTGCACCATTGCCGGCTTTACCATTCTGGAGTATAAAACCATCCCATACGCAATAATCTGTAAAAGCAGGATCAGCTTCCTTTTGCAATATTAAGCGGGTTGCATTTTTTTTGCCATCTAATATTGTTTGATTCGAAAGTACATTACGTAATGCACCGCCTGCAGCCGGATAACCACCGTAAACATTGATTTTATCAACCATAACAAATCCATTTGATGGAGCATCATATTGACCTGCTCCCACAAAAATGTCAGCACCATCGGCCGGAACCCAGTTGGCATCCCATTGCAAATCGCTGATAACCTGAGTGATACTGTTAGCTGCATTAGCCCATGTAGTACCGTCACCTGAACCATTTACAGTTATGTAGCGCTGCAATTTAGCAGCATTTGCCGTAACGATTGCCATTACTATTAAGGCAAT
>CAIKVR010000120.1 GCA_903830915.1 uncultured Bacteroidales bacterium | reverse complement strand
ATTGCCATCATTCCCTGTTGTACCTGTGGTTGTACTAAAGAAAATAATACCGGCTGAAGCATCTGTTGTTGAGCCTTTTATAGTGCTGTATTTAATGGTGTTGCCTGTTGCGTCATTACTGAATCTGAAGGTGGAAGTTCCTGCTGTGGCAGATGTGTTAGTATTTGTAAACACAAATTCAGCCGTTGAGCCGGTTCCATCTTTCCGTCCGTCAAAATCAACATTATCGCATCCATTCAAATCAACCAGCGGTGCTGCCAGCGAACCGGTTACACTTACGCCTTTTCGGGCAGGATAAATGTGTAAATGTGTATAACTGGATGAACCTGTACCACTTGCATTCAATACGGCTGCTGCCGATTCGGTTGTATTTCCTCTGAATTTGATAATTAAATCGCCCGACGGGCCAGTCCAAGTTCCATCATTAATTTTATCAAAAGCACCTTTCAAAGTTAAGTAGGGGGCACGGAAAGTTGTACCGTTCCATACTTCCACCGGATTTGGAAAATATTCCCAGACTCCCATAGTTGGAGATGAACCGCTTCTTGATATATTATCAAAATCTGTTGTAATGCCTGTTCCTGTCACTCCGCTGAGCGTTGCTCCGGGTTGATAATCAGTTGAAATTGTTGATCCGGCAGAAGTGAAAGTAGGGTTTGAGCTAACACTGGCTGCATCCAGACTCGTTACAATTGGCAATGACGCTTTGTTTCCACCATTATAGTAGCCCAAAACACCTCCTGTTCCGGGTGCATAATAATCATTGTAATCAAGCGTCAGGTTGGTATTTACAGCATAATTGAAATATGCACCGTAGTGTAAACCTGATCCACTGGTAGTAGACCGTGCATTTGAAAAAATATTATTTCTGAAGTTTCGTGTGTTCGTTGTTACCGCGCTATAGAGGGCATACGATTTATTGCCTGTTCCTGCAGAAAGACTACCGCCAATGTATACGGTGTTGAAATACAGACTGTTGTTGTTGCTTGCTGCTCCCGTTTCGTAAATTCCATACAGAGTTGTGGCTGTGTTTCCCCCCAGACTGATTAAGTTATTTGAATAAGTAGTTGCACCGGCAGCCATTTTTATTCCATAAATTGATGCTGATGCCGGAGATGCACCGGTAACTGAAAGATTATATATGAAATTTCTCGAAACGATATTAGATCCGGTATTTCCTGTAAAATAAAGCCCAACAACATTTCCTGCAAAAGCTGTGTATGAATTAGACAAATTGTAAATAATATTGTCCGAAACTGTTTTTAAGGTTGAACCTGTCAGCGCTATTCCACTAACTGCCGCTGTGTTGGTGGTTGATGTATTCCGGTTGGCAATAGTCAAATCGTGGATTGTATTTCCCGTTATTGTATTTGTTCCTGTGGTGGAAGTAATTCCGCTAACAACTCCTGCTGTAGCTGCTGTGGCATTTGTTGTTCCGTTGGTTAAGTTGGCAATTATATTGTCAGTAAAACTGACTGTTCCCGTTCCAACATTATAAATTCCATATATACTCTGAGCATTGGAAGTACTGCCCGAAGTGGCGTTTATACTGTTGGCAAAAAGCTCACTGCCAATAATATTATCACTTACAGTTACTGTTGCAGCAGTGTTGGTGAGGTTAATGCCGTAATAATTATGGGCATTGGTGGCTGTTGAATTCGCCACTGTAATAGAACCAAAAGTGTTGTTCGAGATAGTAACAGTGCCTGTACTTGTTGAATAGATACCGTGTGAATTTGCTGCCGATGCTGTAGCAGTTATCAGTATAGAACCGGTTGAAGCCTGATTGCCAATATTATTAGCAGAACTTGTACCAATGTTTAAATTCCCCGAAACAGCATAAATAGCCCTGAATGGTTCGGTATTTGAACTGCGGAAAGTGATATTTTTCACTGTATTTCCCTGAACAGAAGTGGCAGTACCTGTTCCGACACCAAGACGAATCGGATCAAGTGTTACAGATTGAACTGTTCCGGTTGTACCGAGATTTAAAGCTGTTCCACCGCATTGAGAAGCTGTTCCGCCAAAGTAGTTGTTGGAGATATTGAAATTATTCCCCAATGTTCCGGCAGTGTAAATCCGGACCATTTGATAAATATAGGTTCCGGTAGGTACAAGGGATGTTGTTTCATAAAAACTGTTGCCTGTGACTGTACAGTCTGTTGTGTTGTCGCTTAGTAGTATTGCATACGAGCTTGCAGTAGCATTCCAGAAATTATAAATATTATTGTTGCTAATGGTAATTCCGCTGTTTGAATATGATGCCGAACCGGCTGAGTAGATAGCGGTCAGTGTTCGTCCGGCAGCATCACTGGTAATATCATTATATTCAATCAGATTGCCATCGTTCCCGTTTCCTGATGTCGCTGTAGAAAAGAATATGATACCGCTTGCAGTGCTTTTATGGGCTCCTTTAATATAGCAATATTTTACGGTATTATTTTCAGCCGAGTTTATGAAGCGGAGAGTTGAATTTCCACCGGTAGTAGAAGTATTTGTATTGGTTATAATAAGATTTTTTGTGCTTCCGCTGGCATTCACCCGACCATCAAGCGTAACATTATCTGCACCATTAAAATCGATAAGCGGTGTTGCCAGACTTCCGCTAATTGTAAGTCCTGAAATTGTTGGATAGATTTTTAAGGTAGTCCATGTTCCGGCATTCAATGTGGCTGCGGCTGTTTCGGTAGTATTGGCAGTTATGGTGATAACGATATTATTTCCGGTTTGCGAAGCTCCGTTTATCGCTGTGAATGCCAAACCAAGCCTGGTATATGATCCATTGGCACTCGTTGAACCACTTACTGTTACCTGAGAATAGCTTTTTGATACGAGAAATAATACAGCTATCAATAGATAGTAGCACTTAATATTCTGTTTCATAATATCTGCAATT
>CAIKVR010000119.1 GCA_903830915.1 uncultured Bacteroidales bacterium | reverse complement strand
GTCGATACAGTTAATAAAAATGTCAACCTAGCTAATTGTTGGAATTTAATGAGAAATTATTTTTTAGAATTCCATAAATATGATTTAAATGAAAAATACAATATATTTATAAAAAAGACTAGTTTAATATTAGATTCAATGTATTTTGAAAATAAGCTAAAAACAGACATATTTAACAATACAGGAGTATTAAAATTAAGAGAACATGACTATAATTCAGCAATTAAACTATTTGAAAAAGCATTAGAAGTATTTCCGGAGAATGATGATGCATATATCAATCTTGCATTATGTTATTTAAACCAAAATAACTTTGCAAAAGCAATTGAATGTTGCAAAACTGCTATTGAAATTGACCCAAAAGTTCCAGAGTCTTATAGAACAATTGGTGATGTATATTATAAACAATCAAAATGGTCTGAAGTAGTTAGATGGTATAGAATTTCTGCTTCTTTAGGCGATGAATCTACAAATAAATGGCTGGTCAATAATGGTTACGCTTTAACATGATTTTATTTAAAATACATTTTCTTAAATTCTATAATTTCAAAAATAAATCTCTGAATTATTTTATGCAAATCACTGTTAAACTCACACAATTCTTTCAATGGAAGATTGGTGCAAGTAAATATGACGATTGGTGCAAGTAGGATATTATAGTAGAACCCACAAAAGAGCATATCCTAAGAAAATAAAAAAATGCTGCAAGTTTTAATTCTACCATTTTTTAGAAGATATTTTATAGCTTATCATCACCCTATGCAATGCCCACACTGCGAAACCGAATTCGCACCAAATATTGAACTCGAATATCAATACTGTCCGTGTTGCGGAAAAGGAGTACGAGTCTGTGACCCACTTGAAATAGTATGGAAAAGTGGTTTGTGTGGGTTTCGCAATCGGGCAGGTGCGATGGTTACTCCATTTAAATACGATTTTTCGTTTGGTGCGTTTTTTCATGGTTTTACCGTTGTAGATTTGAAAGGTAAAAAAAGTTTGCTTGATGAGTTAGGGCGTGAGGTTTTTCCATTTTATTACGATAGAATTCGACAAACTAAAGATGGTTTATGTGTGGTTTCGTTAGACGGAAAGTACGGTATGGTGGATTTGCGGGGTAATGAAGTGATACCATTAATTTATCAACACATTAGCTCGTTTTCAGAAGATTTGGCGGTGGTCTGCGTTAATTATAAGTATGGCTTTATCGACCGTTCAGGAACAATTGTAATTCCATGCGTTTACGAGCATGCAAATTCCTTTGCCGAAGGACTTGCTGCTGTTCAGCTCAATGGAAAGTTTGGTTTTATCGACCGTGATTGCAATATGGTAATTCCTTTTGAGTACGAGCATGTTCTAAATTTCTCCATGGGGTTGGCTTCTGCAAAGAAAAATGAAAAATTTGGATGCATTGACATACACAACAAAGAAGTAATTCCACTAATTTACGATTACTTTTCGCGGTTGGAAAATGATATAATTGATGTCAAGTATGGTAAATGGCGGGGTTTCCTGAATTTGAAGGGCGAGGAGGTAAAAGTTTCCAAAAAAGCCAAAGCGATTATACGGGATGAAAATTGTATTGATGAAACTCTTATTTACGCAAAAAGAATAAATGCATTTTCTCAGCTGCATCAGGATTATTTCAGACAAACACAATATCGGCTAACTCATTTTTATTCAAATGGACTTTATTTAGTCTTAAACAATAATAAATATGGATTTATCGACATTAATTGCAACGAAATTATTCCGCCAATCTATGATGATATTGCTGAATTTCAGGAAGGATTTTTATGTGCGACAAAGAATGGAAAAAAGGGAATTATAGATATTGAGAATAAAACGATTATCCCTTTTATTTATGATGATATTACCCATTTTGGCGGTCTGCTTTTCTATGTTCAAAATGATGAATGTTGGGGAGTTGTTGATACGCTGAATCAAGTAATTGTTCCATTAATATACGAGGAAGTGAATTTCTTTGACGAGTGCGGTTTATTACTGGTAAAACAGTATGAAAAATATGGTTTTGTAGATAGGCAAGGTAAAGAAATTATATCCTGCAAATACGATGAAGTATATGATATGGAAGCATTTGATGCAATTGGCACAGCATGGGTAAGGTTAAATGATAAATGGATATTGATTGACAGATTAGGTAAGGAATTATATGAAGCTGACAATTACTCCATCAATTATCCTTTATCGCCGTAGGGTCGTTGACGCAAGTGTTCGGCGAAGTTTCCAAACTTCGTCGTGCTAAAAGGAAAGTTCCTGCTTTCCATATTTTTAAATAAAAGAAAAGAGATAGTTTCTCTCCGAGAAAGGCTATCGCTAAAAAACAATAGGGAAGAAAATCCCATTTTCTAACTTTTATATTTAATGAAAAATAGTTTAGTTATTCTTCTTCTCCTCCTTTTTACTTTAAATCCTGTTTTTGTTTTATCAACAAATCATTTTTACACAGTGGGCTCAAAATTGTACGATCCTTGTGCTGTTGAGTTTAATATAAAAGGGGTAAATTATGCACCTTATAATTGGGGGTATTCTCCAACTGAATTGCTTCTGAATGAAATAGCAGAAACGGGCGCAAATACTGTCAGAATGTCGTGGTATGCAAATCATCCCGATGTGCAGACACATAGTGTTTACACTGCGGCAAAATTAAGTGCAGCCCTGGATGCATGTACCGCTGAAGGAATGTTGCCCATACTTGAGCTTCATGATCAGACTTGCCAGGATAATCCTCAGGCATTGATTTCATTGACCGATTATTATCTGCAGTCCGATATAAAAACAGTTTTTATGGCTCGTCAGGATAAAGTGCTAATCAATATTGCCAATGAATCACTTTACGTGTTATGGGCAACTAACCCTGCTACTGCTCAAAACACATTTATAAGCACTTACAATACAATTATAGCCAAACTCAGAAATGCCGGTTATACCTGTCCGTTGATAATTGATGCTCCTGATTGTGGAACAAACAGCGATGCGCTTGCAGCCGTTGGTCAAAAAATCATTGATGCTGATGTGCTACATAATGTCATTTTCAGCATTCATACCTACTGGTACGCGTTTGCAAACAATAATCCAACAACCATGCTTCAAAAGCTTCAGGTTGTAATCAACTCCGGAATTCCCTTTGTGTTGGGAGAAGTGGCAAATCAGCAAGATGATACGCAATCATGTCAATATACGCTCCCTTATCAGCAATTGCTTATTGGCTGTCAGTCATTGGGTATAAATTGGATGGCCTGGTCGTGGAACAATGATGTTTGTCCCAATAGACAGATGACCAGCACCGGACGTTTTATCAATCTGACAGCGTATGGAAGTGATTTGATAAATAATACTAACTTTGGACTGAAAACCAAAGCTGTTAAATCGCCTTATCTGTCAGTAAACAGCTGTAATTCATCCTCATTAGTACAATTACCATCAGCAGTCAGTTACCTGGGAGTGACGATACTAAAAGAAAACAATTGTTGGAAAATTATCTCGTCACATTCAACTCCATTACAAATTAAACTGTATAGCATATTAGGTAAACAGTTGGATAGCCGAATGCTTCAACCCAATGAATCGCAATCAATCCTTAAACCAACAGATAAAGGGGAATACATACTTAAAATAAACGATGATAAATCCGGAGTAGTAAAACAGAAGATAATTAATTAATCTGAGCGAATAATGAAAAGATAAACACGGCTGACAAACCCGCGCCAGCCATTTAGAAACTGTTTAAAAATAATCGTCAATATAGTATTTGGACTGGTTTTCAGTTAAATAAGTATTCTTCTTTATTTTTGAAACCTGAACTATCTTATTGTTTTCCATTCTTTTTTGACTATTTACACTTTTATTTTTCTCAAATAGCCCGCTATTTTTCAAAAAACAAAGCCACAACTAGCATAAAAAATAATTGAAAAACAATTTAAGATTTAATTTTAAACAGTTACTTAGTTTCCTGACGATGTCAGGCTAGAAGAAAAGCATTGCTTTCCATATTTTAAAAGAACGGAAAAGAGATAGTCCCCTGTTCGCCGTAGGGTAGTTGACTCAAGTGTTATGCGTAGTCTTTCCAAACTTCGTCGTACTAAAAGGAAAGCTTTATTTCCATCTAATCATATTGGTTTTACTATTAGTAGCACGACTTTAAGTCGCACCCCACTAACAGGCACTAATCAAAAATAATTCAGCAATGAATTTTGAATCTGACTCTAAATCAATGGATGAATGATTAAAAGCTATACTCTCATCTGATGACTTCAAGTCATCTGATGAGTAAACAATTAAAACTAAGATTTCATGAATTTTGAGACCGGAAATTTATATCATATCTACAGTCAGGGCAATAACCGGCAGCAGCTCTTTTTTTCGCGTGAGAACTATCTTTTCTTCCTGAAAAAAATTAAGAAACATATTTTACCTCATGCCGATATACTTGCGTGGTGCTTAATGCCAAATCATTTTCATTTGATGATTTATGTGCATACAATTGAAATTCCTGTTGATAGTGAGGGTGTCACTCCAAGTGACGCCCTCACTAAGGTGAGAACCATCAATGAAAGTGTAGGTAATCATTATAGAGATAGTCTCTCTCCGAGAGAGGCTATCTCTAAGAATCGGACTTTAAATGATTCGATTGGTTATCTTATTAGATCATTTACTCAGGCTATCAACAAACAAGAGAAAAGAACCGGTTCTTTATTTAAAGCGCATACCAAAGCCGAATGCCTCACTAAGATACAAGGTATTACTCCTTCCTTTTTCGGTTCACAAATAAATGTTCGTATTCCTGAAAAAGAATATCCGCAGGTTTGTTTTAATTATATTCATCAAAACCCGGTGAAAGCCAGCCTGGTAAAACGACCTGAAGAATGGGAGTTTTCATCTTACAGGGATTATTATGGATTCAGAAATGGTAAGTTAATCAATAGAGCACGAGCAGCGGAATTTGAATTAATAAATAATGGGTAGTGCCTTAGTTCAGTGTAGTATAAATGTTAGGTATTGCTGGTGAGGGCGTAAAGAAAAGAGATAGTCTCTCTCCGAGAGAGGCTATCTCTAAAGAAACAAAGTAAACCACAAGCTTCACTCCCACTCTCTGTTTTAAATCACCCCAATAATCCGTGAATACATCAACGCCTGCGTTGTATTTTCGGTTTGCGTTTTACTCAGAATATTCCGACGATGATTATCTACTGTATTTTTACTGATAAAAAGTTTTTTTGCTATCCGGCTGCTTTCGTAGCCACGTGCAAGCAGCTGTAGAATTTCCACTTCACGTGGGGTAAAGCAGGTCTCGTTGTGCGATACTTTCATGGTTCGGTTCATACAGTCCATTATCATCATTCCTCTGGGCGGAGTTTCAGTTTCTTTGCCAGTAACCGGGTCGAGCAATAGTAGCAGTAACCACAGTTCACCAACCTTATCCAGTTCCAACACCATATACTGATGTAAAAAGCGTTGGTAGCTTCCGTTTTTATTTCTCATTCTACATTCGTATATCAGTTTATGATGCTTCAGTTCGTTTTCCGATAATTTTTTCATAAAACTCAATACCTTCTGTTTGGTCTGTTGTACATACTGAATGTCATCAGGATGGAGTAATGCTTGTAAACTTTCCATGTCTGTGAATTCTTTCTGAAACAGATACTCGGCATCGAACTGCCAATGAAGAAGCGTGTATTCATTCAGGTGTATATCGTATATGGCCATGCCTTTATTGCTGGCTTTCGATATCTGTAGCAGGACTTGCTTTTTACGCTCAAAATGGGCATAATCTTCGTGCGATACATTTTGAAACTGCCGAATTAATTCTTGATAATTTTGTTTGATCTGAATCATGTAAACAAGTTGTTTTAAATATTAAAAACGTTAGATAATTTTAATTAACTATTATTTATTCTCCCATATAATTTGTTTGGAAAAATAGTTTATTCCTCGTTAATGTAAAAATAGCGATTGGTCGCTATTGTAAAAAAACACAGCAGCCAATACTTTTGTCAGCATAATGTTTTTGACAGTTATTTGAAGCTTTTAGGTAAAAATAGTAAATTAATTTAAGTTATCAAAAACAAGAACAAACGAAAGTAATCACACTCAAAAATTAAACCGTATGACAACAGGAGCAAGAATTCCTCGCGGGATTGACGATTTCAATCCATATTACACAAACGCCATCGCGTATTTACTGGATGGCACACCCACAACCAATGCCGTGAGATTAGGCATAATTCCTGACGAACTAACCCAATTGACTGGCTTTGCCACTGTATGGGCACCACTTTATTCAAAATACAGTGATAAGAAAAACAGCCGCACTACAGCTGTAAAAGATCAGTTGTTAGAGATTATTGGGAATGTGGTGTCTTTTGATCAGGACAATCACATTCTAGACCGTATTGCTGCTTCTCCTAATGTTACGATAGTGGATATGGAAACTTTCAACATTAAAAAAGGGTCATTGCAGAAAACTACCAAATCGGTTTCATCAACTCCAATCAACGAACCTGTTACTGTAACCATACAACCCATTGGTGGTGGTTCACTAACAGTAAAATGTTACAGTACTACCGGTCAGCGAGCTTCCATTTATGATGGTGCTGACAGTGTACAATACCTGTATCAGGTTGGTGACACTGCTCCAGTTTCGGCAGAAGCTGCTGGTCTAACCAAAGAACTTTCCACCAAAGCGTCGTTTACAATGGCATTAGGTTCGGCAAGTTCGGCTAAGAATCTGTATATCTATTTCCGCTGGTATAATACGAAACACCCTGAACTGTCAGGTCCCTGGAGCTCATTACAAACCACTTTGATATTGTAATGGCTATTATTAAGTTTTCAATAAAAAAAGAGCACTAAGTGCTCTTTTTTTATTGAATCTGTAACTTCAATTATTTTTCTTTCAACTGATTAGAACGAAACAACACTCGTTTCTGATTTATCTCTTTTATTGATACGCGGCGATGAACTTTCATTTTGATAAGTTCAATCTGTTTTTCAGTTTCAATATAACCGATATTAACCAGACTGTCAATACCGGAAAAATCAAACATGGACCTCTTTTTCAAATCAAAATTCAGCACCATCCCCAATGAGTCGGAAATACTATAATTCGAATTGTTTACAATCATATTCTGAAGCTGCATTAAAATATCATTCGAATCGGCCTGGGGAGGATTATAAGCCACTACACTACCAACTATAAAGTCCGGGTGAAATGATTGCTGCATTATATTTACCGGAAAATTATTGTAAATGCCTCCATCGAAAAGCAGCCGGTTGTCCACTTTCGCGCCTTCGAAAATAAATGGAAATGTCATGGATGCACGAATGGCTGTAGCTAAATCGCCCTGCGAAAAAACGTAGGATTCTTTTCGGTAAACATCAGAAGCTACACATCGGAAGGACACAAAAAGACTATCGAAATTTCCACCCGAACGTTTTACGGCTTGCCTGGTTAGTTTCTCTAAGCCTTTCTGAACTTTTTGAGGTTGAATAATATGGGTAGGTAAGAAATACT